>NZ_JAKKCR010000020.1:0-57868 GCF_021728015.1 Vibrio sp. G-C-1
AAACTCTTCAATTTAAGATTTTGTGACTCAACGAATACTGACTTCAAAACTATTCTTTATAAATAAAGAGTGTAATTTTAAAGCTATTACCATTCCAACAGAATGGTAATGAATTGACTGTGCCAAAATTAAGTAAACTTAACTTTGTATTGGTCACTCAGTTCATTGAAATCAAGTTTGTTACCGAAGTAACTGCCATTCCTAAGAATGACGTTTTGATATTCATCAACGAGTGCCCACACAGATTGATAGGTTTAAATTGTTAAAGAGCGCTAGCGTTTTGTGATTCACATCTCAGTCGCTAGGGGTGCGTACTATACCTGCACCACTTAGAGAGTCAAGGGTTATTTTCAACTCCTTTTTCTCTACCGATTTCGCCGTGTGACTTTCGTCTCACTCCGTGTCGGTGAGGCGGCATTATAGAGAGATCGACATAGAGCACAAGGGCTTTTTTGAATAAAAGTTTTGTTCGCCTAAAAAGCCACCAGATCCGCATTTTTCGAATAAAAACTAAACATTTGAGACGTATCACAGCAATACATTGGCAAAATGGAAACCATGAACGTAAGATTCATGTATCTATTTTGTTAAGAGTAGATGCGTCTATTTCGTTTATTAATATGTAGTATTCCGATATGAACTCAAAAAAATCGATGTTGTTAATTGTCGCACTAGCTGTTCTAGGTGGCATTGTTTTCTCTCAGGTAGATATATCGCCTGCAATTACCTTTATCCTTGGTGTCTTGGCTTCCGCTTTTGTTGTTAACTTTTCAAGCACCGACTCAAAATCAGATTCAGAACCTAAGGCATCAACAAAAACACTTTATGTAGGTAACCTTCCATACAAAGCGAATGAATCACACGTACGTGAATTATTCTCAGAGTATGGTGAAGTATTTGCAGTACGCTTAATGAAAGACAAACGTACTGGTAAAAGAAGAGGCTTTGGATTTGTCGTAATGGCTAGCAATGATGTAAATCATGCTATTTCAGAACTTAACGATAAAGATTACATGCAACGAACTTTAAAAGTGCGAGTTGCAAATGATCCTAAACATCCAGAAACGGACGAAGCTGAACTGAGCTAAATCCTAACTGCTTTAACATGCTATTTAGTGCACTTTCTTTCTTAGGAAGTGCACTACAAAAAACCTCGCGCACTCCCCCTTCTTTATTACCACTTTCCAAATCCAATAAATCTTGAACTCGCTTCGCAATCGCTTTACCGGAATCAACCAATAAAACACTCTTACCTAAGACTTGTTGAATCTCAGATTTTATCAGCGGGAAATGTGTGCATCCTAAAACGGCCACATCAATTGTATTGATCATCGGTTGAAGGATTTGCTGTAACTCTTCAAGGTTAATCGCCTCACCTCTGAGTTTATCTTCAGCCATATCCACCAGCCGAGTAGAACCTAAAAGCTCGACTCTTTTATTACTCGAGAAGTTTTTGATGAGCTCGTGTGTGTATTCACGAGTAATCGTTGCAGGTGTTGCAATAAGACCAACGGCTTTATTGGCAAGTAGGGATGCAGGCTTGATTGCCGGAACAACCCCAACAATTGGGACTAGATTATTAGCACGAAGTGTAGGCAAGACTATCGTACTGGCCGTATTACAAGCTATCACCACAATATCAATAGCGTGGCTAGCCACAAAACTGGTGACGATGCTTTGAACTCTGTGGATAAGGACTTGCTGGTCGAGCTCACCGTATGGGTAGGCCTCGTTATCGAATACATAAGTATAGTTATGATTCGGTAGTAACTGGCTTATCTCTTTATATACGGATAGACCACCCACCCCAGAATCAAAGACCAATATGTTTTTTTGTAGACTATCCGACACAACGATTACCTGTAATAAGTTTCGCTGCAATGATACCCCTTCGCTTAGTTTTCGCCAATCCTCACTCTATATAATGCAAGCTTGATAACGTTGATGAACAAAGCGCTCACCTTGCTCTACATTTTTTAGATCTATCTTGAGCTTACCTTTAAAGCATGGCGCTGACGTCACTAAGGTATGGAACTCACCATCTTCGCCACATGGATCGACATGACTCGGTAAACTGTCTATTAGTTCAAGCGTGTATTTTTTCCCGCAATAGCTCATATCTAATGCATCGCTATCGACCGTGACGAGAAAGGTTTCGATTCCTCTGTCTATTATTTCACTCGCAAGTGCCTGACTGCTCTCTCCCATTAGAGGGAACACACACTCCCAACCGGCTGGTTCTATATAGCTTCTTCGATAATCGGCAATGCCATTACAAAACATATCGCCGAATGCCACGGCATCGATAGATAAACCAGAGCCTTTAAGCGCTGTAACAATGGTACTTTGATAGATCTCATTACTAGGAAATACTTCCGGAAGTTCAATCATGATTAATGGCAAACCGACTAATTGCGCCTGCATGGCAACCACATCAATCGGAGTTACTTGGAAAGGAACTTCATCTCCAACATATGTCGTATAAAGAGCAACAACTTCATATTCGGAGCTTTCAATTAGACGCTCCAGCGTTAATGTCGAGTCTTTCCCTGATGACCAACTTATGATGACTTTCTTTTTCATTGATATACCCAATAAGAAAAAACCGCCCGAAGGCGGTTTAGGTGTAAATTAGAATTGGTAAGCTAGATTAGCAAAGTACCTGCGTTCAGGAGCGTTATATCCTAGCGTTGTTTGGTATTTCTCGTTAGTTAAGTTATCAACTCGACCACGAACAACTAGCTCAGGGGAAATCCAATACCCCACAGAAACATCCCACAAGCTCACTGATGGCAAAATATTATCTGGATCGGTTGTTTCTTTTGGATTACCCGCTCTATCACCCGTGTATGTATAAGTAAGGTTCACATCAAAATCTTCATATGAAGCATCCATCAACCACTTGTAGTTTTCATCAGCACGCTTCGCTAATTTGTTGCCCGCAGAGTCTTTATGATCTTTAAACTCAGCAACAACCGTGTGATGGATAAACCACGTGTCAAAATTACCTGTGATTTCTAAACCTTTAAGTTTTGCATCTACGTTTTGAGGATACCAAAATGGGCTACCTTCATACCAAATAATTAAGTTATCGACTTCATTATCGTATGCAGTCACATCCAGCTTGAATAAATCGAATTCACCGGTGTATCCAATTTCGCGATTTTCGGCCTCTTCAGGCTTTAGGTCTGAGTTTGTTGTTAGATCAGAATAGCTCGGAGCTTTAAATGATGTACCTGCGGCAGCTCTTAACGAGTGTTTCTCCGTTAGGTAATAGCGAGTCCCTAAAGACCAAGTCGTATGATTATCGTATGTATCGTGTTTATCGTTACGCACACTACCTACGATTTGAACATCACCGAATCTAAGTTCAGAAGAAGCGTAAACACCCGTCGTATCGCGAGACTCACCAGCTAGAGCATCAGGAGATCCATATGACAAAGCATCATCATCAAGCTTTTCTCTACGCCAATCTGCGCCAGCACCAACAGAAACGTTCTCGTTGATGTAATACTGATTTAAGAACTGTAAGTTCGTTAGGTCTATTTTCTTTTTAGTACCAGCATTATCTTTACCCTGAGCTTGTGAATAGTCTAGGTTCTCGATCGCTTGTTGATTAGCCCTAAGAGTCGAGCTTAAGTTATCACCTTTATAATCAAGAGCAGCTGTAACACTCAGATTCTCAGAGTAGCCATAGTTCTTACCACCAGAATCGTACTCAGTTAAACTATCGAACCAGCGAACTGAAGCACTACCTGAAAAGACCTCATTAATAGGTTGAGAATACGATGCAAAAAGATTTTGGCTTTCATACCCATAATTAAGTCCAGTAGCAGGATCTTTGATATCGTAACCTTCAGTCTCATCAAAACCACCAGCGAGCTTTAATGTTCCGCCATTAGACAAATTACGGGTCGTTGAAAAGTTAGCTTCCTTTTGAGCGTCGCTACCAGCTCCAACGGAAATCATTGTCGATTCAGTTGAACTACCAGAGGTTGTAATAACATTAATTACACCCGCTACAGCATCAGAACCATAAAGAGCTCCGCCAGAACCACGAATCACTTCAACTCTCTCAATAATGCCTACTGGGATATGATTAAAATTAATACCGCCAGCAGCAGAGTCAATACGGACACCATCAACTAGAAACAATACTTGATCACTATTATAGCCGCGCATAAAAACAGATGCGCTATGTCCACGTCCGCCACTTTGAGAAACTTCAACGCCAGGTACTCGTTTCAATACATCCACTAGAGATTTAGCTTGGGTTTCTTCGATTTCTTGTTTAGAAACAACCGTTGTTGATGCAATAACATCACTTAAAGGCTGCTCAAAACGGTTAGCCGTAACCACCATGGTTTCGTCAGTAGATACTTCTTGTGCGTGTAAATTGGAGATAGGTGAAAGTAGCGATGCTACAGCAACCGCTAAAAGGGATTTGTTCATGTTGTGATCCTAAATCGCGTAAAGTCCTACCAAGCCACATTGTATGGCTTAGCCGCTGGCAGGTATTCGGACTCAAGAGCACAACCTTATGGTTACCTGATATTCGACTTCCCACAAAAAGCTATTTGCAGTGTCTTTGAATACTCGTTCTCTCTTACCGCTGCGCGTCAGTTCTGGATTTACACCAGATTCCCTCTTCAGCCATCTATACATCCAAATGGCACCAGCTTGCGGGAGATAGTATTAACCTATGAATCATTTGTCTAGTCTAAGATAGTTATAAGCTATAGTTTTCATGCTCGATTTACATTGAATAGCTCTCAACACTGGACAAGCGCCTGTGATTGAATAAAATCTGCGCTCTTGATTTAAAAGCACGACAGCAAAAAGGCATAACAATGGCGAATTTAGATGTAAACCCGCAACGCTACCAAGAACAACTAGCAGAAAAGACTGAACGTCTTACTGAAATGTTCTCACAATACGATGTGCCTGAGTTGGAAGTGTATAAATCTCCAGAACAACACTACCGCATGCGTGCTGAATTTCGCGTGTGGCATGAAGGTGACGATATGTATTACGTCATGTTCAATCAAGAGACCAAAGAAAAATACCGTGTAGACCAGTTCCCAGCAGCTAGCCGTCTTATCAACGATTTAATGCCTCTACTAACAGATGCAATGAAAGACAACCACTCTCTACGCCATAAGCTATTCCAAGTAGATTTTCTTTCTACGTTGAGTGGTGAGATTTTGGTATCACTGCTTTACCACCGTCAATTGGGTGAGCAATGGATTCAAGATGCTAAAGCACTGAAGCAGCAATTGAATGATGAAGGTTTTAACCTAAACCTGATTGGCCGTGCGCGTAAGATGAAAATCGTCCTTGATCGCGACTACGTAATTGAAAAGCTAGATGTGAATGGTGATAGCTATATATACCAGCAAGTAGAAAACAGCTTTACTCAACCAAACGGCAAAGTAGCAGAGAAAATGCTGGAATGGGCTGTCGACTGCACTCAAGACAGCAAAGGTGACTTATTAGAGCTTTACTGTGGCAACGGTAACTTCTCATTAGCTCTGGCACAAAACTTTGAGCGTGTACTTGCAACTGAGCTAGCGAAGCCATCTGTTGAGTCTGCTCAATACAACATTGCGGCGAACAAGATTGATAATGTTCAGATTATCCGTATGTCTGCGGAAGATTTTACCGTAGCAATGGAAGGTAAGCGTGAATTCCGCCGCCTACAACAAGCAAACATCGATCTGAAGAGCTACAACTGCAACACTATCTTTGTTGATCCACCGCGTTCAGGTATGGACGTTGATACTTGTAAGATGGTTCAAGGCTACGAGCGCATCATGTACATCTCTTGTAACCCTGAGACATTGAAAGAGAACCTAGACATTCTAAGCGAAACACACGACATCACTCGTTTTGCTCTATTTGATCAGTTCCCTTATACGCACCACATGGAAGCCGGTGTATTCCTAGAGCGTAAAGCGTAAGTCTCGCTATCTAGGTCGAAGTCGAAGCTAAACAGCAGATACAAAAAACGAGCCAATTGGCTCGTTTTTTTATTTATACGTTGACGTTGGTTTAAGCGGTTTTACCGATAAAGCCTAGCTTCTTACCTACCCAAGCGAGTAACAGCATCGCGACAATAATCGCAAAGAAGTTTGATCCTGCATCAGGGTGTTGTGCTTTCACAAAAGCCGAATGGCCAAATGCACCTACAAAGAAACAAGCTAAACCCACTAATGGAATATCTTCAGATACTGGATTCGTTAGGTATTCTTGGTAAAGCGCTTGTACAGCCAAAACTAAAGCAATCAATGGGAAAATAGAGAAGCCCACTTCGCTCATTGTTACCCAAGATAACAGTGCATCACCACACACACCTGCAACAACAGCAAGTACGAGTGTCTTTCTTTCAGAACCACGGTTTACAGTATTATTTTCATTCGACATTATTCAATCCCGCCTTTTAATCGGTTACGTTCACGTTCTTTACGATACCAAAAAGCACCTTTGGCCATCATTCGCAATTGCATGATCAAGCGATCAGCCAATTCATCTCGCTGACGTCGATCTAAATCTAATGCTTCTGCCCCTGAGTTGAAGACCAAAATGACGGAGGCTTCAGCTTGAGTAAAAGCTTCATCTCGTGTCATGCCAGTCGTTATCAAATATTCGGTTAACTCAGCAGAGAAGTGCTGTATCTCACGAGCTACCGCAGCACGAAACTCAAAAGAGGTTCCTGAGCGCTCTCGCAATAACAGTCTGAATACGTTTGGGCTGCTTTCAATGAACTCCATAAAGGTTTCAACCGAGGTACGAATCACACTGCCTTCTTTTACTATGCGTTGCCTAGCTTGACGCATTAGCTGACGCAACAGTAAGCCACCTTCATCAACCATGGTTAAGCCAAGCTCATCCATGTCTTTGAAATGACGATAAAAGGAAGTCGGCGCTATTCCAGCCTCACGAGCAACTTCTCTCAAGCTTAGGTTGGAAAAGCTACGATCGGCACTGAGCTGGCTAAATGCTGCGTCGATTAAGCTGCGACGAGTTTTTTCTTTTTGCTGCGCGCGAATGCCCATTGGTTTCATACTTTATCAAACTCTTCTTTTACAGCCTAAACAGGCATGCCT
This sequence comes from Vibrio sp. G-C-1, assembly GCF_021728015.1. Classification (NCBI taxonomy): domain Bacteria; kingdom Pseudomonadati; phylum Pseudomonadota; class Gammaproteobacteria; order Vibrionales; family Vibrionaceae; genus Vibrio; species Vibrio sp. G-C-1. Next base: position 7,107 of record NZ_JAKKCR010000020.1, read on the forward strand.
AATACTCTGTTCAATATAACGCGAATCACATATTTATATAAGGCACTCTGGTTATATAAGACACTAAACACACCTCTTTGTTCACGTACCGAAGTAAATACGTTCGAAGAAAAAATTTCAATATCCACACTGTCATTTGGAGACATACGACATACCAAATATTATTTTTTCGATAACACTGCGTGATCCCACCGACTCTCTGATGCCCTTTTCATGTACCCAAGAACAGAATCAGTTAAAATCTCGCTAAAGCAATGTTAATCAAATATAACAAGGAAGATATCTATGCCGCACTCCAACCACTTTGATGTAATCGTAATTGGTAGTGGCCCCGGAGGAGAAGGGGCAGCGATGGGATTAACCAAAGCCGGGTTGAACGTTGCAATCATTGAAAAAGAGAGCAGCGTTGGTGGTGGTTGCACCCACTGGGGAACGATTCCTTCAAAAGCACTGCGTCATGCAGTAAGCCGCATCATTGAATTCAATAGCAACCCGCTGTTTTGTCAGAACAATAAAAGCATTCACTCAACCTTCTCCAACATTCTGGGTCATGCTAAATCAGTCATCGACAAACAGACTCGATTGCGTCAAGGCTTCTACGACCGTAACCAGTGCACATTGGTGTTTGGTACTGCGCGTTTTATCGATACTAACACTATCTCTGTCATGCAGAGCGATGGTACTGAAGAACATTACAGCGCAGACAAATTTGTTATAGCTACAGGTTCTCGTCCTTATCAACCAGACAACGTCGACTTTCTGCATGAACGTATCTACGACAGCGACTCGATTCTTTCTCTTAAACACGACCCTCAACACATCATCATCTATGGGGCTGGCGTTATTGGTTGTGAATACGCTTCAATCTTCCGTGGTTTAGGCGTTAAAACCGATCTTATTAATACTCGCGATCGCCTGTTGTCATTCTTAGACAATGAAACCTCGGATGCTCTGTCTTATCACTTCTGGAACAGCGGCGTTGTTATTCGTAACGATGAAACCTTTGAGAAAATTGAAGGTACTGACGACGGTGTAATCATTCACTTAGAGTCTGGTAAGAAAATGCGTGCCGACTGTCTACTGTATGCCAATGGCCGAACGGGTAATACTGACAAGCTGAATCTTGGTGCCGTTGGCTTAGAAGCGGACTCTCGAGGACAAGTCTCAGTCAACAGCAACTACCAAACCAGTGTTGAACATGTTTACGCTGTTGGTGATGTGATTGGTTATCCTAGCCTAGCAAGTGCTGCTTATGACCAAGGTCGATTCGTAGCCCAAGCCGTGGTGAAAGGTGAAGCAGAACGACACCTTATCGAAGATATCCCAACAGGTATCTATACCATTCCTGAGATCAGCTCTGTCGGTAAAACAGAACAAGAGCTTACCGCTGCTAAAGTACCTTATGAAGTGGGACGATCTTCATTCAAGCACTTAGCTCGTGCTCAAATCGCAGGTAAAGATATTGGTAGCTTGAAGATACTTTTCCATCGTGAAACTAAAGAGATTTTAGGTATCCACGTTTTTGGTGAGCGTGCTGCTGAGATCATCCACATCGGTCAGGCGATCATGGAACAGAAAGGCGAAGCCAATACCATCGAGTACTTTGTGAATACGACCTTCAACTATCCAACAATGGCCGAAGCGTATCGCGTCGCAGCGCTGAACGGACTTAACCGTTTGTTCTAAACAAAGAACCAATAGGACTATTTGACCACCTGTAGGCCAAATACATAAACAGCAAGCCATGAGCTTGCTGTTTTTATTTAAACTACTGAATTATATAGTTATGAGGGTAATTAGATCATGATGTTCTAAATGCTACTTTACCTGCACAGCTTCTCTTTTTCGCTCCCTGAACTAATCTATCTAATCTATCTAAGCTAAGCGAGAAACTCCCCTTTCTTCCACTGAGAGATAAATAGAACACCAAGACCAATGCCGCGCATGGCCATAAAGCTCAACATTGCTAGCCACAGCGCATGGTTCTCTAAACCTGATGCTAAGTAGAAAATCGCAAAGAAACTGCAGGTAGCCACAAACATACTGTTACGCATATCTTTGCCTTTGGTAGCGCCCACGAAAATACCGTCTAGCAAGAAGCACCACATAGAAACGAGCGGCATCGCAATCAGCCATGGCAGATACACCTCAGCCTGACTCTTAACCTCTGGAATTGTAGTAATCATATTAATCAAACTAGACCCAGCAATCGCGAACGCTATGGTCAGTACCAAACAAATATTGAAGCTCCAGAAGAAAGTGCCAATCAAAGACTGATTTAACTCTTCTTTATCTTTCGCGCCAATCGCCTTTCCGACCATAGCTTCCATTGCATAAGCAAAACCATCCATCCCATAAGAAATGATCATCAAGAAGCTCATCAATACCGCATTAGCCGCCACCACATCATCACCAAAGCTTGCGCTTTGGAAGGTCATAAAAGTGAAAGTCGCTTGCAGACATAGCGAGCGCAGAAAGATATCGCGATTCAGTTTTACGAAACGACTCAAACCTTGGCTGGTTTTCTTAAGCAACTCCCATGGAGATGGCAGTTGCCTCTTCATCCAGATTCGATAAACACAAATTAAGCCAAACGTTAGCCCGGCATAATCTGCTATCACCGATGCCAATGCTGCACCTTCAACTTGCCAGCCGAGGCCAATCACAAATACGATATCTAAAACAATGTTGGTGATATTAGTGATAACCACCATCCACATTGGCGCTTTGGCATTTTGGGTTCCGAGCAACCAACCTAACAGCACAAAGTTAGTTAGCGCAGCAGGTGCACTCCAGGTACGGATAGAGAAGTACTGCAGGCCATAATGTTTGACTTGCTCGCTGGCACTGCTCAATGAGAAAACCGCATCCGCAACAAAGCTGTGTAAAAGCAAAAAGACACCAGCAAACCCTAAGGCCATAGTCACGCCTTGCACAAAGACTAAACCAAGCTGCTTACCATCATTCGCACCATAAGATTGCGCGGCCAATCCAGTCGTCGACATACGCAGGAAACCAAGCAACCAGAAGGTCACACTGATCATGGTGCCGCCTAAGGCCACACCACCTAAATACCAAGAATGCTCTAGGTGACCGATAACTGCAGCATCAACTAAGCCCAGCAGTGGAACCGTAATATTAGAGAGAACCATCGGGATCGCGAGCAATAGCACTTTTTTGTGCATCGCCTGATTGGATAGCGTTTGAAAAATAGTTTGGGGATTAAATAGCTTCACGATCACCTCTTTGATTAGAGGCGATAGTTTAACCTAGTGGGTGGGCTTTCACTATGTTGTGGGGTTTTACTTATCTTGATACTTCTATTCAGCTACCTGCAAACAAAGTCGCTAGCACTACCACTTAACAAGCACCAACTGTGGCGTTAAGCGCTTTTTGACCTGAGAGATCTTACACAGTAATCGCTGCCACAATTTCCAACGATTGCATTGTTGATCAAGTGGAGAAAACGCTTTTACCCATTGCGCCCATGGCAGCCAATTAAGAACACTGTCTACTGGAGAAGATAAGCCATGTGCATATTTTCCTGAACCAAGCTTTTGCCCAAGAGCACTAGAGCTTTTGTCTCCAGCTAACACTAAACACGCGTGTGCATGAGTAAAGTAACGACTCAATGACTGAATAAAATATGCGGTTTGTTGTTCATTGCAATCAAGCAAAGCATGTTCGCACACCACCATCACTGAGGCTTGTTCTGGGATGTTGAGCTCATCCAACCAAGTCAGATCGTCAACCGAGCCACACTCCAAACGGTAGCGTTCATTCTTGTGGAACAGGCGTTGGCGCCAAACTAGATTTTCAGTTACATCCAATTCAACCCAATGACAGCGGCCATTATCTAAACGGTAGAAACGAGTATCGAGGCCTGCCCCAACATTGATAATCCAAGCATCTGGGTTATGAGATAGAAATTGTTGAACTTGAGAGTCACAAAGCTGAGTCAATGTTGCGTAGAGAAGTTGTTGTTGGTCGAGTTCACCTGTAAGACATTCTGGTGCTAATTGGCAGCGCTTGCAGGCTTGAGCTGCGATAGGGTCATAGACTAGGCCGTCATCGGCAAGGCTTTCGCGGCTGCGAAACCAAAGATGTTGAACGAGATCCGTCGGAACTTGGAATTCCTGATGTGCAGACCCTTGATCAAAAGGAGCCTTTTGAACAGAAGAGCGCGGCTTAGGAATAAGCGGCTTCATTTGAGGTTTGGTTGGATTTGGCATCATCATCTTCCTTGTATCTCGACAAAGAAGATGATAATGAATATCAATTACAATAACAAGTTATTGAGAATAAATATCAATAAGCTGTTTGTACTGATTACATCCAGTCAGTGTTGCGGATAATACCAACAGCCAGCCCTTCAATAGACAGGTGTTGAGATTCCAGATCGACATGGATTGGAGAAAACTCTTCATTTTCAGCGTGTAACAGCACCGTTGAACCTTTACGTTCTAGGCGTTTTACCGTTACATCATCATCGACACGAGCCACGACAACCTGACCATCGCGGACATCTTGTGTTTTATGAACAGCTAATAGATCACCGTCCATAATACCGATGTCTTTCATACTTTCGCCATTTACACGAAGTAAGAAGTCAGCTTGTGGTTTAAACATGCCTGGATCAACTTGATAATGCATTTCTACATGCTCTTGAGCCAAAATAGGCTCACCAGCGGCAACCTGACCGATTAGTGGTAAACCTTGCTCTTCATTCGCTGCATCTTCAAGCAAAATACGAATACCACGAGACGCACCCGGGATAATCTCAATCGCTTCTTTACGAGCAAGAGCTTTTAAATGTTCTTCTGCAGCATTAGCAGAACGGAAGCCAAGTTCGCGCGCGATTTCTGCACGTGTCGGTGGCATACCGAAATCTTCGATCTTACTTTTGATAAGGTCAAAAACTTGTTGCTGGCGGGGCGTTAACGGCTTCATGATTCACCTGTCTTTTTATACAGTTGACTGTGAGTATATCCAGTAACTGAACAAAAGCAAAGCAATTGGTTGTTTTTAGTTCATTTTTAGCGAATTACAAAAACAAGATCTCTAGCCACACGTAACCCGCTAATACTAAACAGATAAAAACTGCAGCTGAGCCAACATCTTTCGCCATCCCAGAAAGCTCATGATGTTCACTTCCGATTCGGTCAACGACCGCTTCAATCGCGGTATTGATCAACTCGACAACCATCACCAACACGATGGCTGAAATCATCAAGATTCTCTCAACTTGGCTTACATCTAAGTAAAACGCCAACGGAATAAGCACTGCGGCCATGAATACTTCTTGTCGAAATGCCGCCTCGTTTTTAAACGAGCTCGTGATGCCTTGCCATGAAAAGCCCGCCGCTTTCACGATACGTTTGAATCCGGTGTTTGATTTTTTGGTCATTTTTAACCCTATACTCAATCAGTCGATGAATGATTTTCCACAAACTTAACGGCAATATGACTATTTCCATTAAAAGGTTAGACCAGTTTCTGGTATTCTTGCATCGATTAAATTTACGCCTAGGCTTATCCCTATTTCACTCACAGGATTTATCCTTTTCATCATAGAAATAGAGATACGCTTGAGCACATTGAAATAACTATTGAGGCAGTGAACCTATATGTCTTCTGGACAATCTTTTTCACGTTCATTAATGAAGCTACCTTTATCCGTATTGGTAAAGGGCACATCAATTCCTTCAAACCCTGTTGAGGATTTGAACATTGATTTGAGCAAACCGATTGTATACGCCTTACCGTTTCGCTCAAGTGTAGACATTCTTACATTGCAAAAACATGCACTTGAATTAGGGTTACCTGATCCGTTGAGCAAGCTTGAAATCAATGGCAAATCACTGCAACGCTACGTTTTTATCTCTTCTCGCAAAACTCTACTGCAAGACGATGATTATGTACCAAGCTCATCAATTGAAGTCTTCTCTGAGCTGCTTTCACTGCATGCTGAAGACTCTGATCTCGACGTTCAAGTTATCCCAGCCACTGTATTGTGGGGTCGTAAACCTGGTAAAGAGAATAACCAGAAACCTTACCTACAAGCAATGAACGGCTTAGAGAAATCAAAAGCGGTATTACTGGCAGGTCGTGACTGCTTGGTTCGCTTTAGTCCTGTGGTTTCTCTGCGTTACATGGCTAACTCACACGGCACCGACAACACCATCGCACACAAACTGGCGCGCGTGGCACGTATTCACTTTTCTCGCCAAAAACTTGCAGCATCAGGTCCTAACCTGCCAAGTCGCCAAGCTCTGTTTGACCGCCTACTAAAATCTGAAGCGATCAAGAAAGCGATTGAAGATGAAGCACAAGCAAAGAACATCTCGATCGAGAAAGCGAGCAAAGAAGCTCAAGACATCATGGACGAGATTGCTGCGAACTTCTCTTACTCGCTAATCAAACGCGGTGAGAAGATTCTTGGTTGGTTGTGGAATAAGTTGTATCAAGGCCTGCATATCAGCAACGCTTCAACAGTTCGTAAGCTGGCTCAAGATGGTCACGAGATTGTTTATGTGCCTTGTCATCGTAGTCACATGGATTACTTACTGCTTTCTTACGTGCTTTACCACGAGGGCATGGTGCCGCCGCATATCGCTGCGGGTATCAATCTGAACTTCTTCCCTGCCGGTCCTATTTTCCGTCATGGTGGTGCGTTCTTTATTCGTCGTAGCTTCAAAGGCAACAAGCTGTACTCGACTATTTTCCGTGAATATCTGGCGGAATTGTTCGCCAAAGGTTACTCAGTCGAGTATTTCAGTGAAGGTGGTCGCTCTCGCACAGGTCGCCTGCTACAAGCTAAAACCGGCATGTTGGCGATGACTATTCAGGCTATGCTGCGCGGCATGAACCGTCCAGTAACGTTAGTACCTGTGTACATCGGCTACGAGCACGTAATGGAAGTGGCGACCTACGCAAAAGAGCTTCGTGGTAAGCGCAAAGAAAAAGAAAATGCGAGCCTAGTGATTCGTACGCTCCGTAAACTGCGCAATTTTGGTAAAGGCTACGTGAACTTTGGTGAGCCGATTCAGCTTAACCAATATCTGAACGAGCACGCTCCAGAGTGGACTAAAGATATCGATCCAATGGGAACCAGCAAGCCACAATGGATGAATCCAGTGGTCAATGACCTGGCAACCAAAATGATGACACACATTAACGATGCGGCAGCGACCAACGCACTAACACTTTGTGCAACGGCGTTACTGGCTTCAAGACAGCGTGCATTGTCTCGTGATTCTTTGGTTTCTCAGATCAACTGTTACCTGTCTCTGCTTAAGAACGTGCCTTACTCTGATACATTTACGGTACCAAAAGACAGCGCTGAAGATCTGGTAAAACACGCTGAATCGCTGAACAAGTTCCTAATTGAATCAGACTCAATGGGCGACATCATTTCGCTAGACCGTCACCAGTCAATTCTGATGACCTACTACCGTAATAACATCATTCATTTGTTTGCTCTACCATCGTTAATTGCTCAGATGACCATTCGTCAGCACGGCCTAACCATTGACGCAATTCAAGAGAACGTTGCTGCTATCTACCCGTTCTTGAAGAAAGAGTTGTTCTTAAGCTACGACGAAGATCAGCTTGAAAGCGTGGTGGCGAACATCATTGAAGAGCTTGTTGGCCAAGGTATGCTTGTGGTGTCGGACAACCAAGTAACCATCAACCAGTCAAACAGCCAAGCACTGATGCTGTTAGGCCGTACGATTTCAGAAACGCTACAGCGCTACTCTATTGCTTTGAACCTATTGGCAGAAAACCCTGATCTGGATAAATCTGATCTTGAGCAGAAGAGCCAAGACATCGCACAACGACTGGGACGTCTACAAGGCATTAATGCACCAGAGTTCTTCGATAAAGGTGTGTTTGCGTCGATGTTCGCAACTTTGAAACAACAGCAATATCTGGATAACGAAGGTAACTGCGATTTAGAAAAGACTCAGCAATTCGCTAAGCTTCTTTACTCAATGCTTTACCCAGAGGTCCGTCTGACGATTCAAGAGAGTATCCACCAAGCAGAGTAATCGCTTGGTTAGCAATTGCTTTAATCACTAGACTGAACACGATCAAAAAAGGCACCCATTGGGTGCCTTTTTATTGAGCGTTCGTTTAGCAAAAAACTCATGCTTACCAGAAGGTAATGAATAAGCCTGCTGTCACTGCCATTCCAACATAATTGTTGTTTAGGAAAGCTTGGAAACATAAGTCTCGATCACGGTGGCGCATCAGATGTTGTTGATACACAAACAAGCCCCCCGCAACCAGCAGTGCCCAATAAAAGGTATCTCCTAATTGGTAATGCATGCCTAACGCTATTAACATCGCCAGTGTCACTAGCTGTAAGAAGCCAACGATAAGCTTGTCGAAACGACCAAATAGAATAGCCGTCGATTTGATGCCAATTTTTAAATCGTCATCTCGGTCAACCATTGCATATTGTGTGTCGTAGGCAATCGTCCACAACGCATTGATAATGAAAATAAACCAGACCACACTAGGTAGCTCATTAGTTTGCGCCGCCCAAGCCATTGGGATTGCCCAACTAAACGCTAAGCCGAGGAACAACTGTGGAAGGTGCGTAAAACGCTTCATAAAAGGATAAATGAAGGCTAAGCCAACACCGATAACAGAAAGCTTAATCGTCAGCGGATTCATGGTTAGCACCAGTAAGAATGAAACCATGGCTAGCACTAAAAAGAGCAGAATAGCTTCCTTACTGGAAACCAAACCGGAAGGTAATGGACGCTGCTTGGTGCGTTTTACATGACCATCCACTTTACGGTCAGCAAAATCATTGATCACACAGCCAGCTGAACGCATCAATACCACGCCGAGTACGAAAACAACCAAGACATCAAAATCAGGCATACCTTGCGCGGCGATAATCAGCGACCACAAGGTCGGCCAAAGGAGTAACAGGGTACCAATCGGGCGATTCATTCGCGTTAATTGCCAATACGCCTTCGCTTTGGTGGCAAGCATTTACACACTCTCCTTAGAGTAAATGGGTGATGTTGGCAAAAACAGTTCTGCCACAAGCATCGGTTTATGGTTCATCCATAATCGAGAACGACGCGCGAGCAGTCGCTCATCGCCTGCGATAACCCAACCAACTTGCAGAGCATCTCGCTCCACGTTCTCAGCGCTGAACACGGTTAAACCAAGTGGGACATTACCTTGTTGAGAAAGGTCAGAGTGCTGATGATCTTCTAATGTGACTCGAGGAATCAAGGTTCGCCCTAACACCCACGGCTCATCATCACCCTTCAAAATTACTTTACGCAGTAAGCAATCAAACGATGATAAAAGAAGTTCCTCGTCCTGTTGTAGCATTGAGCGTTCTACAACTTGATTATGAAGCAACTCAACAGACAGGTGCTGACAGCTCTTGCCCAACTTGCGGGAAAGAGAACCTTGCTCCAAAAGCCACTCTCTGGTGATTTTATTAGGAAAATCAAATGTTTCTGTGCTTTGCCAATCTACATTCATTAACGAATTAAGATACAGCGATATTGGCTGATTCATACTAGTATTCAATAGGTGACTTTACACGTACAATAAAGCTTCAACTTTCGAACAAAATTAAAGCGTTCTTCGAATTGTAAACGTATTTAGATTTAGACCGCTCATTGTAACAAGACTAATGCGTTTCGAATATCGCGAATAAACTAAAGAAAAGTCACAAATATGCACAAACGTTATGTAGCCCAAATATTTCTTGCGATTACCCTACTCTTTTCAGCATCAAGTTTCGCTGAAGAGGAATCGGCACCCAAACTAGCCTACTTCACGCTAGAGCCTGACCTGACCACCAATTTTTACACTAAAGGTAAAAAACTGGGCTACATTCAGGTTCGCCTCGATATTATGGTTGCGAATAGTAACGACTTGGCAGCCATTGAGCACCACCAACCACTGATTCGTGATGCTGTGATTGAATTGCTAGGTAAACAAAACGAAGAAACCATTAAGTCTCTATCTGGTCGTGAAGATTTAAGAAAAACCTTAGTTGAACATCTCAACAAGGTATTGCTTCCTGAAACAGGCAAAACCCTCATTGCTGACCTACTGTTTACCAAATACCTTTATCAGTAATAATGATGTAAAAACGAATCCAAATAAAAAAGCGGCTCATCTGGCCGCTTTTTTGTCTCTATTATTTAACTACTGCCAAAAAGCATCTACTCGCTTCGTGCTGAACTCGGTGCTTTCATAGCATCAATCCAACCAATAATGACACCAGCGGCTAGGCCAGCCAAATGCGCGGTGTTTGCAATGGCCATGAACGGTTGCATGTACCCAAGCACTAGCCACACCAACATAAAGCCGACGATCTGTCTTGGAATGCCTAAGCCAAGCTGAGGGGCTTTTGCGCCCACCACCCATAGATAGCCAACCAAGGCATACACAACACCAGACAAACCACCGAAATTCGCCCCTTCAACCCAGTACTGCCCAGCACCTGAAAGCGCAGAAGAGACAGCAAAGATCTGAAGTAGCTTGAGGCTACCTAGTTTTTTCTCAATGTCCCCACCTAACTGCCACCACCACAAAATATTAAATGCGATATGCATAACAGAGAAGTGCAGAACAGCATGGCTTAACCAACGCCACAATTGCCATTGTTGTCCATCCACCGCAGGGAAATGTAGGGCGTTGAAAATAGCTTGACCAAAACCGACTTGCTGCAGTGCAAAAATCACCACACACACCAACATCAGGCTGAGTGTCACGGGGCCCGCTTTGGCTTTTATCATGCCCATAAAACTTGGCGTGTGATAATGAAAGTTGCTCTTTCTGGTCTCTGCCATGTCCCAAGATGCTGCTTGATAGCGCTTATGATTGGGTTCCGACAGGAAACGATTGAGCTCGGCCTCGGTTTCAACCTGATATTGACCATCAAGAAGCCAAAGAGCAAAACGCCCTTCTCCCTCAGGTGACATCTGAATAGGGATCTGACGAGAGGCCATATAATCAATAAACGCTTGAGCAAGACGTGGATTGTCTAACACCATCAATCTAATCATTGTTACTTCCTATTCATGCTATGAGAGATGCTTGAAGCGGTTCAAGTGATAAAGGCTATTAACCCGCGATCACTGGAAGTTCAGCACGATGCCAAGCTTCAAATCCACCATCAACACTATATACCTCTTCAAAGCCTTGGTTCACTAAATATTGTGCCGCACCTTGGCTACTAATACCGTGATAACACATCACTAAGATTGGCTGTTCGAACTCAACCTCATCCATGAACGACACCATGGTATCGTTAGTAAGATGGTAAGCGGTTTTTGAGTGAGCTACCGCAAAAGACTGCGGGTCACGTATATCGACAAGTCGAGCTTCGCCTTGTTCAATAAGGGCTTGAGCACCTTTAACATCGATATGTTTAAACTGGTCCATGACTTTCTCTTTTATACTGATTTACTTTGCTGCCATTGTAACCTATCCCAAGGCTAACAATCACATCCACTTAATAAGGTTATCCACCAGCGATCACTTTTACACCATTTGTGGATAAACCTGTGAATTGCGTGAATAAAGTGCTTTTTTAAAAATAGATCCACAACATGTAGTAATGATCCTGATCTAGCTGTGGGTTAACTGAAACATATCCCCACTCGAAAAACCCCTTCAAAGCCTTACTACACCCTGCTTTTAGACAGCTGACGAATAAACTTCTCACAGAGTTATCCACAAAATCACTTTGCAAATTTCGATCGCAAAAATTGAGAAATCGATCCAAAACAAAAAGGCCGAGATCTCTCGATCTCGGCCTTTTCAAAATTCAGCTATTTGTTAGCTCTACTAGAAAGTAGAAGCTAGATGCTAGATGCTAGATGCTATTAGAAATCGCCAACGGCTTGTTTCAACTTCTTCATCGCATTCTTTTCTAACTGGCGAACACGCTCTGCAGAAATGCTGTAGGTATCCGCTAAGTCTTGCAGTGTCGACTTATTATCATCTAACCAACGTGAGCGCACAATGTGCTGGCTGCGTTCGTCTAAGCTCTTCAATGCGAGTCCTAGGCGATTGTTGGTGTGTGATTCCCAATTCGCCGCTTCAACCGTTTCAGCAACGTCTGATGCTTTGTCTTCTAGGTAGTAAACTGGAGCCGTGTAAGCAGAACCACCATCATCGTCATCCATCGGGGCTTCAAACGTAGCGTCTTGTGCCGCTAAGCGTGATTCCATCTCACGAACTTCTGAAGGCTCAACACCCAACTCACGTGCAACCGTCTCAACTTCGCCGTTATTGAACCAACCTAAACGCTTTTTAGACTTACGAAGGTTAAAGAACAATTTACGTTGTGCTTTCGTTGTTGCGATCTTAACGATACGCCAGTTACGCAAAACGTACTCATGAATCTCAGCTTTGATCCAGTGAACAGCAAAAGAGACTAGACGAACACCAACTTCTGGATTGAAGCGCTTAACAGCCTTCATCAAGCCGATGTTACCTTCTTGGACGAGATCAGCCATTGGTAGCCCGTAGCCAGAGTAGCCTCTTGCAACGTGCACCACGAATCTTAGGTGGGAAAGGATCAAGCCTTTCGCAGCGTCGATCTCACCTTTGTAATGTAATCGCTCTGCAAGTCCACGTTCCTCTTCAGGAGTCAGCATAGGGTAGCTGTTCGCTGAGCGGATATAGCTATCTAAACTATCTTGTGTGACTAAAGCCATTTGATACGCTTGGTTTGCCATTCGGTTCCTCATCAATCTCTGATCTGGAGTAATACATCTATTAAAACCCGACAATCTTGAACCTAAAATGAACAGGTTTCAAGGAGGGGGAAGTAATTATGCATAATCAATTCGTCTATACAAGGCAAAAACTGGTTAAGAACTGCCTATTTTTCGTATAAATATGACTCTATTCACCTAAACTGGTTCAATTTCTTTTAGGTGACGCTGTGCAGAAAGCTTCGCAGCCACACTACCAAGCAGGGTTCCGACGATCAAAAGTAATAAAGATTCATCCCAACTCAGGCCAATTAAGCGGAAATGGCTATCATAAAGCTGAGCCAAATCATCCACTGCACTGTTGAGCAATACGGTAATCAATGCCGTCATAACCCAAGCACTAATCGAACCTAAAACGCCAAACCACATCCCAGCATAAAGGTATGGTCGAAGAATGTAGCTGTCGGTGGCACCAATCAGCTTCATGGTTTGAATCTCGTCTTTATGCGCCAACACATTAAAGCGTAATGTATTGCCAATAATCAAAAATACCGCGCCCAACATCAATACCGTTAGGGTAATAACGATGACCGCTGCTAGTGCTTTGATCGCATCTAATCGAGCTAACCAATCTTCGTCTAAACGAACATCGGTCACTAGCTCTTGTTTTTTAACGTTGCTTGCTAATTCTTTGATTAAGACATCACTGTGCACGCTTGGCGTAATCACCAACACACCTGGCAATGAATAATCATCTAGGATAGTCAGGGCATCTTCAAAACCAGAATACTGGCTTAGATCCGCAAGCCCTTGTTGCGGTGAAATGTATTCCACCAGCTCGACTTGATCCCAACTTTCAATTTCATCCTTAAGCACCATTACTCTCGGCTCAGGAATACCATCCTCTACATAAGCACTTATTTGTGACGGGCTGGTGACATCTTGAGCCACTTCACCAACGTTCTTACCCAGTAGGTACAAACAAGCTGGCATCGCCAAAGCCATTGAGATCACCGCAAGGGTCAACAAGTTGCCCAACGGACGTTGCCACATTTGCGAGAACGATGACTTAGCTTGTTTCCAATGAACAACAAAGAAACCGTCGCTTGAAGCCCGGTTTGCTGCTCGATTGGATTGAGGTTTCTTAATGCGCTTATTCGCGGCCATAGTCTTCAACCTCACTCAAAAAGCCTTGGTTTAACTCAAGATGACGGTACTGAGGGCGAGTGTTCACTAACCCGATATCGTGCGTCGCTAGGATGATCGTGACACCTGCGCGGTTGAACTCTTCAAACAAACGTAATACACGGTTAGATAATTCAGGATCGAGGTTGCCGGTCGGCTCATCCGCTAAAAGCAGAGTTGGACGGTTAACCACAGCGCGAGCGATACCCACGCGTTGCTGCTCACCACCAGAAAGCTGGCTTGGCAAACAACGGGCTTTGTCTAGTAAGCCGGTTTTATCCAACGCAGCACTGACTCGGCGTTTTATTTCATTTTCAGAAATAGATTCAATACGCATAGGCAGTGCGACGTTATCAAAAATCGAGCGATCCATCAGTAGGCGATGGTCTTGAAAGACAATCCCGATGTTACGACGTAAGAAGGGAATGTCTTTAGCTGGAATACGAGTGATATCGTGATCGTTAAACCAAACACGTCCGTCAGTTGGACGCTCGATGGCGCAGATCAACTTCAGCAAGGTACTTTTACCAGCGCCAGAGTGCCCACCCAAAAAAGCCATCTCTCCACGTTTAAGGTGAAAGTCCACTTTTTGGAGCGCTTGTCGTCCGCCTCGGTAGGCTTTGCTCACTTGCTGAAATTTGATCACCGAAAATTCCTCTTACGATCACTCATATCAAATTTAAAACGGTAGCAGGTTAAGGATAAACCACTTTGCTACTCGCGTTACTCTTCGCGGCTAAATAGTGCTTCAATAAAGTCTTTAGACTCAAATGGACGCAGGTCATCAATGCCTTCACCCACACCAATGTAGCGGATTGGAATCTGGAACTGGTCAGCAATTGAGAAAATCACGCCGCCTTTCGCCGTACCATCTAGCTTAGTGAGCGTAATACCCGTTACTGGTGCCACGTCACTGAACAGCTTCGCTTGGCTGATAGCATTCTGACCGGTACCAGCATCTAGCGTTAACATGATTTCGTGCGGTGCAGAGTCATCAATCTTCTTCATTACACGAACAATCTTACGCAGCTCTTCCATCAAGTTGCTCTTGTTCTGCAAACGACCTGCAGTATCGGCAATCACAACATCAACACCACGCGCTTTCGCCGCTTCAATGGCATCGTAGATAACAGACGCGCTATCGGCACCTGTGTGCTGAGCGATCACAGGAACATTATTACGTTGGCCCCAAACCTGAAGTTGTTCAACCGCTGCCGCACGGAAGGTATCACCCGCCGCCAACATCACTTTCTTGCCTTCACTTTGGAATTGTTTAGCCAGCTTACCGATGGTGGTTGTCTTACCGACACCATTCACACCAACCATTAAAATAACGTAAGGTGTTTTAGTCGTATCAACAACTAATGGCTGTTCCACTTGGCTTAAGATATCCGCCATCTCTTCTTTGAGCAGACCATATAGAGCTTCACCGTCTTTTAGGTCATTACGAGATGCTTTTTCTGTCAGATTTTCAATGATCTTAACCGTGGTATTCATACCCACGTCTGCAATCAGAAGTTGCTCTTCTAGTTCTTCAAACAGATCTTCATCGATTTGTTTACCCTTGAACAAGCCAAAGAAGCCAGCACCGATGTTTGCTTTAGTGCGGCTAAGACTACGCTTAAGGCGCGCAAAGAAGCTTTCTGTCGGCTTATCTTGAACTTCTTCAACCTGAGCTTGAGGAACAGCAACATCTTCCTGTTCTGCTTCTGCTTCTGCTTCTGCTTCTGCTAGGACAGGTTGCTGCTCTTCTTGAGTCTCTTCAAGCGCTTGATCTGATTCAGCAAGCTCAGATTCAACTGACTGAGGTTCAGTTGGCTTAGCTACTTCAGCTTCAGCCTCGACTTGTGATTCAACTTCAGTTTGATCTTCAACGTTTTCTACGTTCGCTTCATTCTGAGTTTTTGGGCTTTGTTCTTCGTCACCAAAACCAAGCCACGATAATAATCCGCGCTTCTTTTTTTCCGTCATCAGAGGAGTTTCCTAGATCTACTAATTAGCTGTATTGACTTAATACACGTCGACTCTTTGCTATTGTTATACAATACAAGCTTGTACAAACGAATAGTAAAGAAAAATGACAAAGCAGTGATAAGTTTGCTTTTAGCTTGATACACTTTGTCATTGCAAATTTATTTAATACTCGAACCCACTTAAATTGGGCTCGGTATAGTATCACTTTATTAGCGGTCAAAAAATCTATGGTAAGACGTCGCCAGCAAAACACATCACAAAAAAAGCCATCCGGAGGCTTTGTTCGAATTATTAGTGGCTCATGGAGAGGTAGAAAGCTGCCTGTTCATGATTTAGAAGGATTACGCCCAACCATTGACCGAGTAAAAGAGACACTCTTTAACTGGGTGGCTCAAGATATCCCACATTCAACTTGCTTGGATGTATTTGCCGGTTCTGGCGGTCTAGGTTTTGAAGCAGCTTCTCGCCAAGCAAAAATGGTGACACTGCTCGAAATGAATCAAAAGGCGGCCAAACAGCTTTCTGATAACGCGAAAGAGCTTAAGGCAGACAACATCAATGTCGTGAATACTGATGCTATCTCTTTCCTTAAGAAGCCAGGTACTCCTTACGATATGGTTTTCCTTGATCCACCATTTCGTAAAGGCTTACTTGCAGAAACAGTACAACTGCTTGAGAGCAATGGCTGGTTGGCAGCCAACGCCATCATTTACGTCGAGACAGAAAAAGAGCTGCAGCTTGAGGCTATGCCAGAGAACTGGGAATTGCATCGCGATAAGACCACTGGCCAGTCTAGCTACCGACTGTTTAATCGAACCACTGAAGAATAGGAGTTATTAAATGAAGTTCTTACTTCCACTAGCAAAAGTAGCCATCGCCTTTGTTTGGTTTATCTTAATCGTAAATATTTTCTACCCATTCCCGGGTAATGCTGCGATTGCGCTTTATATCATGACAGCGTTCTTGTTCTTCATGCACGGCCTGCAGATGCTGATTTTTATCGGTGCATTCGGCGATAAGATCGAAATGTCACGTTGGGAGAAGTGGTCAATATTGATTTTCGGAGTCTTTGCCCTCCTCGATATCCGACGCAAACACATGATGTAATCAAGCTTAAGCTCAGATATAAAACGCTTAGCTACAGAAAACATCATGACAGAAACATTAAATACAAGAACGCCGCTCATTTGAGCGGCGTTTTTTTTATTCAGCAATGATACTGATGTTAGCCCATGTAGCCTTTTACACCATCTAGGAACATTTGCGTCGACAACATAACCAACAACAAGCCCATCAAGCGTTCGATGGCTTTAAGGCCTCGCTCACCCAGCACTCGCAGGAAGAAACCATTAAACATCAGAATAAAGAAGGTCGCGCCCCAAGCCAGCATCACTGCGCCTGAAAGCTCTAACATGTTGTCAGGGTGCTGTGTCGACAACAGAATCAATGCAGCAATCACCGACGGGCCTGCAATCATAGGGATCGCCATCGGCACGATAAACGGTTCTTCACCCGCCGCTAGGCCGGTAATACTGCCCGCACTTGGGAAAATCATCTTAATCGCGATGATGAACAAAATAATACCGCCAGAGATACTCAAGGTTTCAGGCTGCACATGCAGGAAGTTCATAATGCTTTGACCAGCAAACAAGAACAACAGCAGGATAATCAGTGCAAACATCAGTTCACGAACAAGAACAATACGGCGACGCTTCGGATCAATATGCTTAAGGATAGAGAGCACGATTGGTAGATTGCCAAGCGGGTCCATAATAAGAAACAGCATGGTTGCTGCAGATAAAATTTCCATAAGTTTGTCTCGAAAAGCGTAAGTGCGCGGAGTATAGCAGCCTCAACATTGATTTTCGAACGCAGTAATAAAAGGATTAACTTATGTAATTAGAAGGGAATTTTTCGAGAGCAAATAGAAAGGAGAAAAGTAAAAAGATAATTTAAGAGTGAAGCCGAAACGTCGCATCCACTCTTCTTATCTATAAAAGCCAAAAGGCTCAAAAAACCAGTTGTTACTCGAGATTAGTGGTTACACACACGTTCGCGATTGGTGCAAAGTTTGTCATCAATAACCACGACCTTTTCCATCTTCAGGAAAAATTTCAGCAAACCATCCAAATCCAGACCATTTAGCTTACACGTATGGAAGCGAGCTTCTGCGCCGTAAGTTTGAGCGAGCTCTTGCGTCAACTCTTCACGAGTCAGGGGCTTTTCACTCAGTAGGTTTAAAACGTTGTGTGCATGAATTTCGGTAGTCATAACTCTATCTCATGTTTAATGAAGTAGACGTAGAGTACCTACTTTCATCTTAGCTGCCTTGATGTAGCTCAGAATTAAGCGAGCTCTACCCTAAATGGTAAGGGAAGCAACAATGAGAGCGTGCGCGAGAAAGTAACTGCCCGTCACCCAAAAGTAGGCACCCTTAATTGGGCTACGATAGAAATTTAGCGCATACGCCAGGGCCGAAAGTAGTAACACGCTACAGCCAGCAAAACCAACCGCATGTGACAATTGAGGATCAAGCAACCAGAGCTCACCAGAAGCCCATGCAAGCTGAATAAGCACGATACCCATGATGACCACAGGAAAGACGAGTTTGTCTAAGCGAGGCAGAAGTAAGAAGAAAGCAACGATACAAGCCGCTAATAGGAGCGCGAACAACCACCAGACCATTTCTCCTGATAGCTGTAACCAAAATGCTTTGCTGTAACAGAGCTGAGCCAATAAGAAGCACACAAAATGCAAAGGACGCTTTTGAGTAACCGTATGAAGGACATCTGCGATTGCAGAGATCGCCAACCCCGCGACTATCCAATAGGTAAAGTCAGAAACGACAGATTGAGTTAAAGCAATGGTCGCCAATAATACAAAGGTAAATACCTTATACGACAAGGCCTGACCGATATGTCCATGTTTCGTTCCTGCTATTGCTCCGATACCAGATAAGGAAACCGCCAACCAACTCCACATACCATTTGCCCCATTGCTTTAAATCGTCGCCAGTCTAGGCACACGAGTGTTGATGTAAAGCCTCAGCCCCTCAAAATTGGATCTTGATTACGCTTCCACTAAAAAGAGCCTCTTTAGATTGAAGTCGTAACAATTACTATGATGACTATGGCTATTCTTTTAAAACTAGAGCGATTCATCGACAAACTTATTTAAATTGGCATTAGAGCGTCCAGACTTGAATTTTAGTCACTTCTAACCTATAGACTCCTTATAAAACCCCCATATATCATCAAATACCGCACTTGAAATTTAAAAAATATCGTATTTAAGATTAATTATAACAACAACTTAAACAAACAAATCCAGAGTTAATAGGGAAACGAAAACACCACATCACTCTAGACTTATAAAGTAAGTGGCTTGCTTTCTTAAAACCCAACTTTGTCAGGTTTTTTCAAGTCCTCTGTAAAAATTCCTACAAAAACCAATCCGAAAAATTTAAAACAGAACAAAATCAAAGCCAGAAACCACCAACCCCTATTAATACAATTTAACAACCTTTAACAATATAAATTACACAAAATGACCATTACAAAACAACAACTTAAATCAAAAATGGATAAACATGAAGCACAACGTATAAAATAAGAACACACCAAAAGACACAGTTAAACACACCCAAACAAGCCAAAAACCAATAGTTTTCTACTACTTTTAAAGCTTTCGAAAGTAATTCTTGATCTAAACCTATAAGTAGTGCTATTCTTTAAAACATAGCGAGAGACAACCAAATTTAGGAGTAGTGTTATGATTTCATCTTCGCAAAGACAAGGACTTGTAATGATCGCGGTAGTTGTAGGTCTAATGACACTACCGATGATGTACTAAGCAAGTTACAAATAAAAAAAGGGACGCCATGAGCGTCCCTTTTTTTGTTCAATTTTTTCACTTCGAAAACAGATGCAGTGTTAGCACATCCCAGTTCGCATAATAGAAACCCGCGGCTGCTAAAGTCATTGCCATCATCAGTAAGATCGCAACTCGCCAGATAAAACGACCACTACGTGGAGTCAGCTCCTTCTCACAGTCGTTACACATCATGATGAACTTATGTTGGTCTTCCAACTTAGCCTCATGTTCATTGACTACCTTATTACGACACGTTGCGATATAACGCAGCTTGCTCACCATATCGTGCGGTAGCCTTTCTTCACAGCTTGTTACAAGCTCATGCAATCCTTCGCCTTCGGCATGATATTGAAGCCTCAATAACTTCTCTATATTGCGAGTTCTTGTCACCACTTTTTCAATATCGGTCATCTTGGCCCTCCCACTCCACACTATAATTCTAGTCGAGCATTCCCTTATTTTTATACAAATTTACTGATATTTACGTGAGAAAGAGACAATAAATAACAATGCTTTATCCCAAACAAGCCACTAAATGTGATGTCTGCCGAAAAATAATCAGCTTGGCTTACAACAGTTCACGAATAACAGCTTTAAACACATATCCCTATTGCTTGAAAGACTAGAATAACCATCACGACTACATGGAGGTTATATGCCTAATTCACTCTTTTTTGCCATCTTTGCACTTGCTGGTCTAGCGGCTTGGGTATTTATTGGTTTCTATCGAAAACACTCGCAAGGTGAAAATGCGCCAGAAAAGAAAGTGAATGTCACGGTGTTAGACAAACAATCCATCGACCTTCCTGACGCAGAACCAGGCCAAGAAGATCAAGAGTACTGGATTTACGTTCAACGTGGTGTCGTTGGTCCAAAACGAGAATTCCAAGTCGGCATCCACTACTTCCACGCCCTTAACCCTGGCGACAAAGGAACCTTAACCTACCAAGGCGATAAGTTCTTACACTTTGCGTTGAAGCGCTAACCCTAGCCGCCTCAACTGTCTCTTCTAAGCAGCCCATCAGAAAGCCTTAGCTCCCACCGCTAAGGCAATAACCAACGCGTTCTCTCTGACTTAGAGACCAACCAGCTCATCCATAACGCACCAGCTCCGCTGATCACGATCCATAGGGGAATAACCCAAGCTGGATGTCCTTGGTACCAACCGAACTCTTTCATTGGCCACAAGAAAATCGGGTGCAGCAGGTAAATACCTAAGCTGTGCTTACTGATAAAGCCAACTACTTGGTTACTCTTCTCAGACAACCCTTCACCATAGTAACGGCACACCATGAACACCATGCTCGCCGCTAGTACGGTATTCAGCGTCTTGTAAGATAACCAACGCCCTACTGTGTACTCTTCTGCTACCAAGCTTGCATCAACCACCATGTAAACCGTGGTCAGTAACGCTAACCCACCCAGTAACACACTCATGCCAACTGTCATCTTGTTAAGTGGCACAATCTTATACAGCAAGTAACCCAATGGTAAGTATCCGGTGTACAACCACAACTCATGACTCCAAGGGCCATCGATTTTCAATAAGAACAATAACGTAGTGAACAACCAGACCGCCGTAAAGGCATAGACAGATCTATCACCGTACTTTCTGACCATTATCTGTAAAAAAGGAATCACAAAGTAGAGCGGGATAAAGTAATAAAAGAAGCCAAGGTGATAGTAGGTATAGTGATGATAGCTATTGAGTAGCACATCCCAACTGACGTCAGCATCAAAGCCCATCGCAGACCAACCCGAGAGGTAAGTATAGAAAAGCGACCAGACAATGAAAGGGATCAGCACCTTACCCAGACGACGCTTGAGGTAGTACTTGGCGTCAAACGGGCGCTGATCACTCAGCATCAGAGCACCAGTAATCAAGATGAACACCGGCACCGCCCAACGACTGAAACCGTTCACCGTAATGGCGGTCAGCCACTCACCGAAAGGAATGGTGCCTAATTCATTCCGATAAGGCGCCAAAACATGAATCGCGATAACTGCTATGGCCGCGACACATCGTGCTAAATCAAAAAAGAGAATTCGCTGCTTCATGTAAATGCCTGATTAATATTCAATCATTCTACTATAGCAATAAAAAAGCTGACCGGAATAAATACCAAGTCAGCTTAGTGTTAAAGGAGAGGCTTATCGCGAATTTAGCTCGTGTGAATTTAGTTCGTGCGACTTTCACTCTTACAAATGAGGCTCATGCGGCTGAAGCTTATGCTGCTGAGACTTGCGGCACTTTAGGTAAACGCAGAGAGATCACCGTCGTTATCGCTAAGAACGCAAAAGATACCCACAAACACGCAGACAAACCGGCCATTTGGAATACCAATCCTGACAAGATAGTGCCAATCAAACGGCCCATCGCGTTTGCCATGTAATAGAAACCGACATCAAGAGAAACGCCATCGCCTTTCGCATAACTCACAATAAGGTATGAGTGCAGCGATGAATTCACCGCAAAGATGGCACCAAACACCATCAAGCCACCGATAATAACGAACTCGGGTTGCCAGCCAATTTGCACCGCATAGGCAATACCTGCAGTCACGATAGCCAACGCCCCCGCCCATAATAGCGCTGCATGTCCATCAGGCACCTTGCCTTGTGCTTTACCAGTAATCTTGGGTGCAATGCCCTGCACAAAGCCATATGCAATGGTCCAAACCGCTAAGAAGCCACCCACCCATGAGTGATCCCATCCAAACACGCTGCCTAGGTAAATCGGCAAAGCAATCACAAACCACACATCACGAGCACCAAACAGGAACATACGCGCAGCAGATAGGATGTTGATGGATTCAGACTTAGAGAAGATCTGTTTGAATTTAGGTTTGGTTTTAGCTTTACCCATGTCCGCTTCTAAGCTCACCAAGCTGCCGATGAACACTAATGTCAGTACAGCAGCCATCGCAAGCACTGCATATTGGAAACCAATTGTTGAAAGCAGCAAACCACCAATAAAGAACCCTGCGCCTTTAAGCGCATTCTTAGAGCCGGTCAGAATCGCTATCCACTTATAAAGCGCACCCTGCTGTTCATCAGGTACCAGAGTCTTAATCGAGCTCTTGGCACTCATCTTATTGAGGTCTTTAGCAATACCAGACAAAGCCTGCGCCGCCATTACCCAAGGAATGGTCAACATGGCTGATGGCACCGCGAGCATACCCAAGGCGACGACTTGCATCCCTAACCCGATGTTCATGGTCTTGTTGAGGCCAAGACGCGCCCCTAACCAGCCACCGATTAGGTTGGTCACCACACCAAAGAATTCATAGAAAAGGAACAGTGAGGCGATTTCTAGTGAACTGTAGCCAAGGTCGTAAAAATACAGAACCACCAGCATACGAAGTGCACCATCAGTAATGGTGAAGTTCCAGTAGTTGAAAGTCACCAACATATATTGGCGAACGCTCTTACTTAGATTTGAAAACATAACGCTATCTCTGCAATCTAAACAAAAAGAGCTTTTGGATCATGATAAGTTCAACACTCCAGATACCAAAAGCTCCTTGTATTCCAACAATGGCTTATTAGCTGTTCGCTACGCCATTAATGTATTCAACCTGAATGGGCTTAGTGAATGCGCCCGGACGCAGTGCCTGCACCTCTTGAACAATCTTGCTCATGTCCCAGCTCTTCTCTAACAGCAGGTGTGCAGCCAGCAAGCCAGTACGGCCAGAACCGCCCATACAGTGCATTGCTACCTTGCCGCCGTTATCAACCACTTGATGCAACGCAGGGCTAGCCGCTTGCCATTTCGCAGCAAAATCAGCACCCGGTGCACAGTCGTCTTCAATTTCGATCTGGAACCATTGCATGCCTAGCGCACGTGTTTTTTCGCCAAGTGCCGCCACGTCTTTACTTGCAAGCTCATGGTCATCAAGTGCTGTCACGATAGCTTCAACGCCTTGCTCTTTTAGCTGAGCCAGTGATGCATCAAGCGTTGCTTCTTTTGTGCCTGGGCACGGAGTAAGCACTAGCGCACCTTGCTCTAGGTCTAGTTGCCATGTTGGATGTGTCATTGTGTAATCTCCAGATTCTACTATTTCTTAAGTACGCAGGCTTATGCTAACCCGACTGTGCGAACCAGCTCAGCGGTACGTGTCGCGTAGCCCATCTCGTTGTCATACCAAGCGTAGATCTTAACCATGCGCTTACCTACCAACATCGTTGATAGTGCATCCACGATTGTTGAGCGTTGGTCACCTTTGTAATCGATAGAAACCAGTGGACGCTCTTCAAAGCCAAGAATGCCTTTCAGTTCATTCTCAGACGCTTCTTTCAGCATCGCGTTGACTTCTTCTGCTGTGGTGTCTTGCTTCACTTCGAAGATGATGTCTGTCAGAGAAGCATTCGCTAGTGGTACACGAACCGCGTGGCCGTTGATACGGTTTTCAAGCTCTGGGAAGATCTCAACAATCGCCTTAGCGCTGCCCGTTGTTGTTGGGATAAGGCTCATACCACATGCTCGTGCACGGCGTAAGTCCTTATGGGGCGCATCAAGAATCGTTTGCGTGTTAGTTAGATCATGAATAGTGGTGAAAGCTGCGTTCTCGATACCAAGCTTCTCGTTGATCACCTTAACCACTGGCGCGAGACAGTTCGTTGTACAAGACGCTGCCGTTACGATTTTATGTACCGCAGGATCGAAGATATTGTCGTTCACACCGACAACGATGTTTGCGATGCCTTCTTCTTTCACAGGAGCTGATACCACAACGCGCTTCACACCTTGCTCTAGGTATTTGTTTAGGAAAGATGTCTTACGGTGAACACCTGTCGCTTCGATAACCACATCACAACCAGACCAATCGATCGCATCAATGTCGCGCTCTTTTGTGGTTTTGATGCGTTGACCATTGATGATCATCTCGTCGCCTTCAACAGCCACTTCGTGATTCCAACGACCTTGAACCGAATCGAACTCAAGAAGGTGAGCCAATGTTGCTGTGTCGCCAGCCACATCGTTAATTTGAACAAATTCTAGCTCATCCCAATCGAATGCTGCGCGAAGTGCTAGACGGCCGATACGACCAAAACCATTAATACCTACTTTGACTGTCATTTTCTGTTCTCTCAGTTAATTGCCTTCATATTTGAAGCCGCAACGTTGTTGACTACGTTCACTTACCGGATCGCCGGCCTCCCTAATCACATAGAGCCACTATGCTCACAGGGATAAGTTCACTTGTCGCCTAGCTGCAACTCCAACTATTTCGGCATTAAGTTTTAATGTATTTAAACGCAACATACTGGGCGTGAGTTCATCGACTCTAAGCGCTCAATATCTTGCTGGTATTCAGTTTTCAAACAGTTCGATGCGATAAGGTCGTCAATTAACTTTAGCATCCAACCTGGTAAATCTTGTGACAGGCGGTAAAACACCCACTGCCCTTGGCGAACATCAGTCAAAATGCCGTTTGAACGCAACTGCGCAAGATGGCGTGAAACCTTTGGCTGACTTTCTTGCAATGCCTGAGTCAACTCACCAACCGATAAGCACTCATTGCGAACTATCAACATTAAGCAACGCACTCGCGTTTCATCGGACAGTAATTTAAAAAATTGGTGAGGAAGCATAAATACATACTCATATATGGATATGCATATATGTTAGATATAAAAAAACGCACGTCAAGGCGTGCGTTATAATTGTCATAAAAGTTTAACGAAGATAAATCAGAGCTGATTGGTTACGTTATGACTCCAGCGTCGAGCTTCGGTGAGCTCAGTTTTAACCTGTTCCACACTCAATCCTAAATGAGCACAGTGCTCATCCATTTGCTGCCAATCGGCATGTTCAAAGCTTTCTTCAAGGGCCAGCAAGGTTCCATATGGCCCTTCTCTACGTAGCAGAGCCACCTTGATACTTTTACACAAGGGCAGTTGCTCAACTAAATTCTCTAACGACAAGTCGAGCAGCGCATCAAGCAATGAGAACAAACCAATCATAAAGGCTTGCTCGGCATGCCCTTCAAATGCCTGATAACGAGACATACGTTGGCAGAACTGAGCTCGCTGAAGCGATAAGCCATATAGCTCTTTTGGCTTCTTATCAGAGACATAAGACGCCACCGCCAACGAGACAAACATTTTCAGCTTCTCTTGCCCCAGATAAACCAAAGCCTGGCGGAACGAAGAGATGGTGACCTCAAGACGAGGTGACATGGTATTCACAAAACGCAGTAACTTATACGACAAGGCAACATCTTTCGCGACGATGCTTTCGACACGTTGAAAGTTGACTTCCGGCTTACACACTTCTTGGAACAGCTCCATAGCAATTACTTGCTCAGGGCTAATGTACTTGGTCTTGATGATTTCAGGTTTGCTGAAGAAGTACCCTTGGAAGAACTTAAAACCCGCCTCTTTCGCTTGCTTAAACTCTTGCTCAGTTTCGACTCTTTCAGCCAGAAAGCTAAACTTCTTCCCTTGATGAGCTCTTACCAAATCACACGCTTCATTCAAGCCCATTTGCATGATATCGAGCTTAACAATATGCGTGTATTTAAGGAATCGTTCCCATTCTGGCGTAGAGGTAAAATCATCTAGGGCAATCATGTACCCCGCTTGATAGAGCTCTTTGACCGCTTCTAACAGCTCATCCGTCGGTTGGCAGGTTTCAAGAATCTCGACCACCACCTTGTCTTTCGGCAAGCCTAAGGGAAGCCGACGAATCAAGCTTTGATGAGGGAAATTAATAAAACAGCGCGAAGATGGAATCGAAGGGTTATGCCCAACCGATAAGAAGTTCTCAACAATCAGACGATACGTTGCTCGATTAGACTCAATATGCGCTGGGTAGGCATTCCTTTCTCCGTCGCGAAACAACAGCTCATAACCAAGCGTGTTCTTGTTACGGTTTAAGATAGGTTGTCGAGCAACGTAGGTAGCGGTCATTTATCTATAACTCTATTGATTTATCTATAACTGTATTGCTTTACTAAGCTTTAGCGGCAGCAAGCAAGGCACCGCAACCCATGAACATACCACCAAATATTTTATTTATCTTACTCATTATACGATCAGAACGAATAAAACGTCCCATTTGTGAAGCTAATGAGGTGTAACCCAACATAACAACACTATCAATGAATACTGTTGTAACTCCTAGCACTAATAACTGCGGTGCTTGCGGTTGTGTAGGATCGATAAATTGAGGAAACAAAGCCACCAAAAACACGATAGATTTTGGGTTAGTTAGATTGATAAGCACGGCATTTCTAAGCAGCTTACCACTCGATAGCGTTGAGCTTTCTTCTGAAGCCACCAAGCTAGAATTATCACGCCATTTTTGAATACCCAACCAAACAAGGTAAACCACGCCTACCCATTTGATGATGGTGAACGCCAACGCAGATTGAGCCACCAGTGCACCAATACCGGCACCCACCAGCATGATGTGGAATGCAAGACCGAGCTGTAAGCCGGCGATCGACGCAAGTGACTTCTTGGTGCCATAACTTAGCCCATTGCTGATTGAGTTAACGGTACCTGAGCCCGGAGCCAAACTAAACAATATCGCCGTGACGACATAAGCAAGCCAAACATGAGTATCCATTTGCATTTCCTTACTAGTTCTTTAATCTAACAACATTAGTAGCGATAAAGCTCTCACATGCATCAGTTCAGGTAATTTCCCATGGAAAACCACAGTGCCGCCCCATTTTCGTACACGCAAGAACCTGAGTTCGAGCAAGCGATTAAACACCCGATCCCTGCCCTTTGGCAACAACGTAAAGATGGGTATGTCACATCATCAGGTAAAAAGAAGCTGTACTGGTGTAGCCTAACCTCACCAACGCACACCAAAGCCATTGTTATTTCAAATGGCCGCATTGAATGTTGCTTGAAATACCAAGAACTCTTTTATGATTTTTATCAGCAAGGCTATGACGTTTATTCATTTGACCACCAAGGTCAAGGCCAGTCGGAACGTATGGTAACAGACTCTGACATTGGTCACATTCATGAGTTTGATAATTACGCCTCAGACATGTCTGACGTCATTGCCAGTTTTGACCTAAGCCGATACGCCAATCGCTACCTACTGGCACACTCAATGGGCAGCACCATAGCCACTCGCTATCTACAAACTCATCCCGATCACCCGTTTGACAAAGTTACTCTGTGCGCTCCGATGTTTGGGATTAAGACTGAATGGTACTTCAAGCCCATCGCGATGGTTGTTGGACAAGTACTCACCGCTTTCTATGCTAAGCCGACTTATGCCCCGGGGCAGCAAGCGTACTACTCTAAGCCCTTCGAAAATAACTTACTCAGCCACAGCAAAGTACGCTATCACTGGTTCCGTTGCTTGTATGACGGCTCCCCTTCTTTGCAGGTTGGTGGACCAAGCACTCGCTGGGTATGGCAAGGGTTAATGGCAGCCAAGCAGGCGATACAACAAACTCGTCAAATCAAGATCCCACTGCTATTGATTCAAGCTGGGGAGGAGAAGATTGTCAGCAACAGCGCTCAAGTGAAGTTCATCAATAAACTGAAGAAAACCAACTCAGCCTGCCAGTTTAAGGCCATTGAAGGGTCTAAGCATGAGGTGTTGTTTGAGAAAGACGAATATCGCAATCAAACACTGAATGCTATCAATCAGTTTTTTGCCTAGAGCTAATAAACTAATAAACTAATAAACTAATAAACTAATAAACTAATAAACTAATAAGCGAATAAGCTGAGTAACCGACCAAGAACATAAGCGCTAAAGAGGAAGAGAAGTAAGTGAGCTTTGCCCTCTTTTCTTGCATGAAATTGGCATACAATTTCTACCTAGAGATATTGTAGTTAAAACGATTCTAGCGTTGGCTAGCGTCGATATTGGTTAAGCATTTTTGCAATGAGGGTTAAATGAGTATTCCTGCACTAAAAGATTCCGTGAAAATTGTTGCTTCTGATTTAGATGGTACGCTTTTGGCTCCCAACCATCAGCTAAGCGACTTTACCAAGCTAACACTTAAGAAATTACACGACCAAGGTTATACCTTTATCTTCGCTACGGGTCGTCACCACGTCGATGTGGCGGGTATTCGTCAGATCGCAGGTATTCCGGCGTACATGATCACTTCAAACGGTGCACGCGTGCATGACCAGAACGATCAACTGATGTATAGCCAGAACGTGCCTCAGGAACTCGTTCAACCTGTTATCGATATTGTTCGCCAAGACCCAAATCTCTTTATTCACATGTACCAGAATGAAGATTGGCTACTGGACCGTGAAGACGAAATGCTGGCAAAATTCCACAGTGAGTCTGGCTTTAGCTACAAGCGCTTTGAAGCAGAAAATGCACCAAGCGAAGGTATTGCGAAAGTCTTTTTCACTCACCCAGAGCAGGACCACGAATATCTGGTCACGTTTGAACAAAAGCTAAGAGATGCTTTTGGCGACAAACTGAACATCGCCTTCTCTACACCTTGGTGTCTGGAAGTGATGGCCGCTGAAGTCTCTAAAGGCCATGCCTTAGACGCTGTTGCGAAATCACTGAACCTGACACTGGATAACTGTGTTGCCTTTGGTGACGGAATGAACGATGCCGAGATGCTGGCTATGGCAGGCAAAGGCTTAGTGATGGGTACATCGCATGAGAAAGTATTTAAAGCTTTACCAGACAATGAAGTGATTGGCAGCAGCGCAGACGACGCCGTTGCTCACTACCTAGAAAAGCACCTGCTCTAATCTCGTCGAAGAGATCTGAATAAATAAAAAGGCAGCCAATGGCTGCCTTTTTTGAACCTTACGTAAAAAGCTCTCTCTAACGCTAACGAGAACCTAGCACTTCTTTGCTTAAGATCGCCTGCCACTCTTGCTCTGTAACTGGCATGATGGATAAGCGATTGCCCCGTTTAACCAACGGCATTTCTGCTAGCTCAGGCATCGCTTTAAGCGTTGCCAAAGGAATTAAGCGCTCAGTCACTCGCACAAACTCGACATCCACCATTATCCAGCGCGGGTTGTCTGGCGAAGACTTGGCATCGTAGTAATCACTTTCTGGATCGAATTGAAAATGGTCTGGGTAGGCTTCTCTGGTTACTTTAGCGATCCCCGCTACGCCAACTTTCTTACATGATGAATGGTATATCATCACCAGGTCTCCAAGCTTAACGTCATCGCGCATCATGTTTCGAGCCTGATAGTTGCGTACACCCTCCCAACAAGAGGTTTTTTGTACTCTCAGAGTCTGAATAGAGAAGGTGTCGGGTTCTGTTTTAAATAACCAATATGCCATAATAAATCCAATTAACGGTTGCTCCGAGGAAGATATAACATGAAGGTAATGAAAAACCCAGTGACATGGCTAGTCGCATTCGCTCTACAAGGCTGTGTTACGGCACCTGATACGCCGCAACAACCTGAACTGCCTCCAGCAACCTTGGATGAGCCACTGAGCATTCAACCGCAAACCTTCATCATGCGTGGTCAGGTAGTGGTTGGCCATGAAAGCCGAACCTTCACCCCTTGCGGTAGCCAACAACAATACTGGTTAGATTTAACGCCAGAACTCGCATTAGAAGCGCAAGGGCTCTCAACGAGACCTTACCAAGCCTTATACGGCGAGCTGATTGGTCATCTAACCGTACCGAGCCAAACAGGGTATAACGCAGATTTCACGGCACGTTTCGTGGTTGATCAAGTGAATATTCTCACCGCAGAAAACCCTGACCGTTGTGACCAACCCCTGCGTTCAACACGTGTATTCGGCAATGAACCTTTCTGGTCAGCAAGCTTCGATAAAGACCAGCTCAAATACACTAAGATGGGCGAACAGCCACAGATCCTCGATATTGAATCAAGCCGCACCACACCAAGCAGTCGTGATTACCAATTAGAAGGTAAAGCAGCGCAAGGCAAACTCAACCTTACGAAAGAGAGTTGCAGCGACGGCATGAGCGATTCTATCTATGGATGGCATGCCAAGCTTAGCCTTAATGACAGTAACTATAATGGCTGTGCAACGGTCTCTAACCAAGATCCAACATTGGACTGGAGCGGGCTCTACTTCGCTAGCTCAACACAGAACACTGGATTCTCTATCAACCTTGAGCTCAACGATGACCACAGCGCCATTACGACATACTCGTACAGCAATGGAGACCCTTCTATTGTTGAGCAAGGCTTCTGGCAGCAACTGAACCAAAATCAGGTACAAGTGGTTATGACTCGCCACCAGCAACAGTATTTGATCTCTGAGCGCATCTTCACGCTCGATAACGGCAAGCTGGTCGCTGAAAAAGAGAAAGTGGGCAACGTTGTCTACCCGATTGCCAATGGCGGTCTGGTGCTATTCGAAGCTAAGAATGCACAAGCGCAAGTAAACACCATCGCTAACGTTGATCTAACCGCAAAGCAGGTGAACTCCAGTGATCAACTTGATCAAAAAGTCGACCAAGCGATCCGCGAATACTTTAAGATCAATAGCACCTCACCAGACAATACTAAGTACCGCTGGTTAACCTACGACTTAAATGGCGATGGTAAGGAAGAACTGTTTGCCCAGCTCGATTGGTGTGGTTCTGGTGGCTGTACACTGCTAATTTTCGAAAACCATCAAGATAACTGGCGCTTCAATAGCCGAGTGACACTGGTTAAGGGCGACATACGCTTAGGTAAATCGCAAAACCACGGCTGGCAGGATCTGATCTTCAATGTCAGTGGCGGCGGTGCAACACCTGCAAAACACACACTGTCATACTCTGGTGTGAGCTACCCACTCAACCCAAGTGTTGCTCCAGTTGCAGATGCTGCTGATATCAGCGACGTGGTTTTGTTTGCTGATGGTGTATCACCTGCACAAAGTGGAGTTAAGCTGTAAAGATGAGTAACCAACAAGCTTGCCATGGTTGTGGCTTCACTCACCAGTGCGTTTGTCATCTCATACCGACGGTTGAAAGCCAAACCGATCTTGTCCTACTGACTCATGAGAATGAGCTGTCACGAGACACCAACACCGGAAAGTTGCTTGAGCAATCTATTCAGCAATGTCAGTCCTTCGTGTGGCAACGAAAAACACCACCAGAAGAGTTGATTGCCTTACTCGAAGACAAAGCATTGCAGCCTTTTTTGCTGTTTCCAAGTAGCAACAGTATTGAGTGCCAGCAAGCCGTGTCATCTGTAGCTGGAAATTGTAAGCCGTTATTCATCATCTTGGATGGCACATGGCAGGAAGCGAAGAAAATGCTCAACAAGAGCGCGTGGTTAAGCACCATTCCTCAAGTCCATCTCGATATCACGACTGAATCCTCTTACACCTTGCGCCGCAATCAAGACAGTGGCCATCTGTGTACTTGCGAAGTGGGTATTGAGTTACTCAAATCTTTAGGTGAAAGCGAACCTGCCAAGCTCATTGATGACTACTACCAACAGTATCTAAAAGTATTCCACGCCGACAAATGTGGCCACGCTCTCAAATAGATCAAGCAGGAGCGAGAGAAGGCAATAAGCACATTTCAGGACGGGACAGATACTAAAAACAAAAAGGGTGAGCCATAAGCTCACCCTTTTTACATTGTACTTTCGTTATTGAACCAACCAGTGTTTCACGTGAAACTCTCGCTCCATCAAAACAAACGCTGAGGTTGACCAAAATAATACCCTTGCAGGTAATCGACGCCCATGTCTTCTGCAATACGACACACCTGTTCATTATGTACGAACTCCGCCACCGTCTTAGCATTCAGAATCTGACATAAGCTCACCAGCTGTTGGGCTATCTTGCGTTGCTTTTTATCCTTATCGATATTGCGAATTAAACTGCCATCAAGCTTTATCACTTGTGGTTCCAGTTTCAAGATCTCATCAATGTTCGAGTAGCCCGAACCAAAGTCATCGACAATAATATTCACACCAAGATCGCGGAAGTGATTACACACCTCGATCAAGCGGCCGTAATCCTGAATTTGTTCCGTTTCTAACACCTCTAAACCAATACGCTGTGGGTGACTGATTTTTTTGATGGCTTGCTCAAGGTGAAGAATGGTTTTCTCATTGCTGAAATCTTGTGGCGCCAAGTTAATTGAGAACGAATCGGTTCTCTGGCTCATAAAATCAAAGGTGCGCGTTATCATCTGGCGACTTAAACGCGTATAGAGATGAGTTCCCTCAATGATCGGCAAGAACTTACCCGGCGCAATCAACTGACCGTCCTCTTCAATTCGAACTAAGCACTCATAGCTTTCTACCTGGTGGCTATGCGCCGATACAATAGGTTGAGAGCACGCAACAATATTTTGATTGAGCACTGCGCGGCTCACACACGACAGCCAGCCGAGTTGCTCTTGGCGATGCTTCTCGAGTTGAATTAACGTCTTGGCACTCACCAGATGTTTATTCTGGCTCACCGCACTGCGTCGAGCTTCAATCGCTTTCAGTAACAAGTCATCAATCGAGGTCGTAGGAAAATCTCGACGACTCGCGACACCCGCACAAATTGAAACCGAAAGATAATCGATATCGGGTAGCCCCATCGGCTCAAAATTGACATGCTCGGTTTGGTCTGAAAATTCAGAGAAACGCTGATGAATGTGTTCTTGGCTGGCCCAACTATTAAACACCACCGCCCACTCACCAATACCAATACTGTAGAGCTGGCAACCCTCATCAAAAAACTGCCACAGCGCTTTCTGAAAGTAATCACTCAGATCATGCAGAAGTTTGTCACCTACTCGATAACCATACTTCTCATTGATTTGACCAAATGTGGTGACCTTCAAAGCCAACAAATGACTGTCAGAGCTCATTTGTGACAGCTTCTCACGCAGTACACTTCTATTGGGTAGCCCAGTGCGACGATCAATTCGGTAGCTCGCCGTCAATGCGGTCGCTTGTTGCTGAATCTTACTCGCCATACTGTTGTTCATGTCATCAACATCAAGCAGTGCATTTCGAATCAATGAAAACAGAGGCGATATATTGGTCGCGGGTTGTGTCTCTAATGGCTGTACAGCCTTGCCTTCACCTTCTCTAAGCGCGAGATACGTGAGGCTATGATGCAGGATTCGTTGTTGGCCACGCTCTTGATAGAGTTCTCCCATGCAGTAAACACCATAGGTGTCTGCGAGTTTCTGGAAGACCTCTACTTCTTGGTTACCATCAATAAAATCGATACGAGAGGTGCAGTTGTAGATAAAAAACTGCTCCGGTTTATGGGAAGCAATCTGTTGAACACCGAGTCGGATCTGCTCCAAGGTCAGTGAGGGATGGTCGTAACAAAACCTGACCTCATCACCAATCTGAAAATGACCACTAAATTCTATCTCTCCACAATCTCTCACCTTGAGTGGCAAGTGAATGTTTTGTTCTTTCGGGTCACCGACCATCAAGGGGAAATTATGCAGTTGCTCGAAAGGTACTTCGAGGCCATCAGCAAGGTAGCGATTATAAAGATCGCGAACAGGCATACCATCCAATTCAGCTAACCGGTTATCTTGAGCACCAGTGACACGGAAGGTGCGGCCAATAGGGTTCCACTCGGTGTAATAACCCTTGGTGGTTGCGAGCTCAACGCTGTGCAGCGCCAACATCACATAGGCATTCTCATAGCAAATGCCATCTAGCATTACCCATCGTCCACTATCTGTGATGGTCGATGCTCCGCCACAAATCGGTAATGAATATC
This sequence comes from Vibrio sp. G-C-1, assembly GCF_021728015.1. Lineage (NCBI taxonomy): Bacteria > Pseudomonadati > Pseudomonadota > Gammaproteobacteria > Vibrionales > Vibrionaceae > Vibrio > Vibrio sp. G-C-1. The sequence continues at coordinate 41,493 of NZ_JAKKCR010000020.1, forward strand.
TCGATTGTTCAAACGCTGAAAATAAGTCGCGGTTGTTTATCTGCAAGCGATCCGCGAAACAGATGATACTTTGAGTATTGGTATTGCACTCAAGCTGCTGCCACATCGATTGACTATCGAATAGTGGTTGCTTGCTGTATTCGACAACGCCACAAGTATAAGAGGTCGCATCGAAGCGAGTGACAATAAGATAGAGGCCTTGATGCAGGATGACGCCTTGGCTGATGTAGTGGTTTGCACTACAGCCAATCAGCCTAGCATTAGGGAAAGTCGCTTGAATCACTTGGCAGGCAGCCAAAACCGAACCTTTCTCGAAAGAAGAAAACACCTGAATCAGTAGGTCTTCATGTTGATGAAAATCTATCTTTTGCAATTCACGCTGGGTTTGTTCTATGTCTTGTATCAGGAGAGAGGTCGATTGCATATTCACATTAATCGTTACGTTAATGATTGGTTATTGTGCTTATTATAGATAAGGCTTGCACGGAATACTTACGATCGTCTTATAAATATTGTGACGTTAGTTAGACATCATTGATTCCACCCAAAACAGTCACCAATAGCGGCAGAACAATTTTCAAAGCAAGTCACAATAGGATACGGAAAGCTTTAACAACTAAAACAGTCGCTTAGGCTCACCAAAGTAATAACCTTGCAGATAATCGACACCCATTTGCTCTGCTATCTCACAAACCTGTTGGTTATGGACAAATTCAGCGACGGTTTGCGCATTAAACACCTGACATAAGCGCACCAACTGAGAGGCGATATTTCTTTGCTTTTGATCTTTGTCGATGTTGCGAATCAGACTACCGTCGAGTTTGATAATCTGCGGCTCAAGCTTAATGATCTCATCAATATTGGAATAGCCAGACCCAAAGTCATCAACAATGATTCTCGCCCCGAGAGCACGGAAGTGATCACACACCTCAATCATGCGACCGTAATCTTTAATCTGCTCAGACTCGAGAACCTCTAGGCCAAGTCGAGTGGGATCGTTCATAGCACTGATGGCGGTCTCGAGCACCTCAAGCGTCTTGTCGCTCAACAAATCTTGCGGGGATAGGTTGATAGAAAATGGGCTTTGCTTATCCGCCATATAACCTATGGTGTTCTTAATCATGTGTCGGCTGAGGCGAGTGTAAAGGTGCGTGTCGGCAATGATAGGTAAGAACTTACCTGGTGGCACAATGGTACCGTCTGATTCCATGATTCTGACCAAGCACTCTTGGCCAATCATTTCGTGAGTACCGGATGCCACAATTGGCTGGGAATAAGTGATGATGTTCTGATCTAAAATCGCACGACTTACACAGCTCAGCCAGCCTAGTTGCTCTTTACGATCTTCTTCACTCACCTGAATGTCTTTAGCATTGGTGATGTGAGTGTTATTCCTGACCCCATAACGTCGAGCTTCGATCGCTTTTAATAAGATCTCATCACCACTATCGGTTAGGAAATCGCAACGACTAGCGAAGCCGCCACACAGAGAAACTGACAGATAATCAATATCAGCCAAGCCATACGGCTCAAAATTGATGTGCTCAATATCGTCAGCAAACTCAACGAAACGTTGTTCTATCTTATCGCAGCCAACATTGGCGTTAAAAATGATCGCCCATTCACCGACACCAATGCTAAACAGCTCTACTTTCACCTGAGATTCTTTAGCCACACTAAGGTGTAATCGCTCGACAAAATGATTAGACAGATCAAGTAACAGCTGGTCACCCACTTGGTAACCATACTTCTCGTTAACTTGATGGAAATTAGTCAGCTTTAACGTCAGTAAGTGCTCACTGAAGAGAATCGTATTGAGGCGCTCTTTTAGCACGATACGGTTGGGCAGCCCGGTGCGAGAATCAATACGGTAACTTTCGGTTAAACGACGCGCCTGTTGATGAAGTTTTTTCTCCATCTGCGTATTCATACTGTCGAGATCAGCCACCGCATTTCTGACGAGATTAAGCAATGGCGATACCGTTGAGTCACGCTGGAAATCTTCACAACGAAACTCATTAATCTCGTCCGACTCTCTCATCGCAATATAGGTGAGGCTGTGATGCAGTATCTCTTGGCGATCGTCGTTGCGATATAGCTCGCCCATGCAGTATGCGCCGCACGCGTTTACTATCCCCTCAAATGGCTTGAGCTCAAGTTTACTGTCGATGAATTCAAGTCGAGAGACGCAGTTATAGATGATCACCGATTCCGGCTGATGCATGGCAAGCATCTCAGCGCCGTGACGCACTTTTTCAGCGGTCAAAGAAGGATGGTTATAACAAAACTGTGCCTCTTCGCCGACATGCCAAGGGCTATCAAACTCGATACTGCCATCATCATTAATACGCAGCGGTGTCGATATGCCCTTCTTTCTGCCAAGCTCTCGATAAAGCGGAAAGCTCATCAACTGACTGAAAGGGAGATCTTTACCATCAGCAAGGTAATGTTTGAATACGTCGATAGCCGGCTTGTCATTCAACGCATATAAACGGTTACCCACTGCGTGAGTCACTCGCAGCTTCATCCCGATCGGGTTCCACTCAGAATAGGCATCTGACCAAACCTTCAATCTTGGGTTAGTCAGAGCCACCGCCACGCAAGCGTGTTGGTAGGTCTGTTCGTTATGCATAACCCAACGCCCGTATTCATTCTCATGACACAAGCCACCAGCAACAGGCAATGTGTAGGGTAGGTTTTCAAAGGCGCTATAGATAGGGTAGTCACGACCTTCAACCTGATCGCATAGGCTGATGACCGTTTTAGCATCTTTCGAGAGGTCTAGTTGAGAAGCGAGCTCTTGGCTGTCTTGGTTTGGGTTGCCTGTAAAAGGCTGAACCGCGGAGGTTAAACGGGTTTCATTAAACTCACTGATAATGATTAAGGTACAACTACTCTCAAGACAATTGTCACAGATAACATGACGAGCACTCTGGCCAATTAGGGTGGCATTGCTTAGGCGATTGAGAGCAACACTCGCGATTCGACGAGCCACATCAGAAGATTGGGCAGAGAAAAGTTGAATAAGATATTGTTTGCTGTCACACCACTCTCGCTGATCAAATTGAGATTTAAATAGCTCCTCAGTATTTGCGAGAAATGTAAATGTTTGCATGCCAACCCTTGATCGAAATAGAGTGAAGTGAAGAACCCGCAACCACTGCTATGACTGAAATGAATCGATAAAAAGTAGTCGCCAATTATCCTAGCCTAAACAGGCATTTAATTGCGACTAATGTAACAATTCAATATCATAAATGCGACACAATAAGCTTACAGAAGTCTTTAAATTAGTCGCATAAGATCGCTAAGTTGCTCTATTTCAACATCAGGCAGCACACTCGCCTTCGAAGAGAGGTATAAATTGGAACCAATGTCATTAAACCAGCATGCTTGGAAGCCATTTTGCTTAGCTCCGTAAACATCCGTTCTAAGATGATCGCCGACATGAAGAATGTTGATGGCATCAACACCTAAGTATTGCTGCGCTTTATCAAACATATCTGGGTAGGGTTTTGCTCTACCGTTTGGGCCAGCTTTAAGAATTCGTTGAAAATACTGCCCTAAGCCAATTTTATGTGGATCGACATTGCCATTGGTAATCGCAACCAAAGGAATGCGTCGGCTAAGTTCTGCCATCACTCGATGCGTTTCTTGAGGAACATCGACTTGATTGCGCAACCACAAAGCATGTTCTATCCCCTCACGAGCCGCCTGTTCAGCTTGCTGCTGAGAGTAGCCCAACTGCAGTAAACCACTCTTAATCTGTGTTTCACGCCAAACGGTAACATCATGCTTTAAAGCTGGGTCTTCAGAGGCGACTTGCTGCTTAATGCCCTGCCACTCTTCAAGCGATAAAGAAGCCGACACTGGGTGCTTTTGGTAAAGCCACTGCGCCATCTCTTTTTCTACCTTCATGATCACAGGCCAGTTGTCATACAGGGTGTCATCCAAGTCAAAGGTCATGGCTTTGATGGGCTTCAACCCTCGATAAATTCGCATAGTAAAACCTTTAATCTAATCTTTATTCTTCTTACGTGCTCGAGGGTGAGCCTCATCGTACGCTTGAGCTAAGTGTTGGAAGTCCAAGTGAGTATAAATTTGGGTTGTCGAGATGTTTTCATGCCCCAACAACTCTTGGACAGCACGAAGATTCTGGCTCGATTCAAGCACGTGAGTTGCAAAGGAGTGACGCAGTTTATGCGGGCTAATATGACTCGCGACGGATTGCTTCTTACCCCACTCTTCCATGCGCTTTTGCACACTGCGATGAGAGATCCGGGTCCCTAACTTGGACACAAACAGGGCCTTTTCTCCCGGAGAAGCGAGATCACCGCGCACTTTGAGCCATTTATCGACCCACTCTTTAGCCAGTCCTGAAAACGGCGCTTTGCGTTCTTTGTCGCCCTTACCAATCACTCGGATTTCGCCTTGCCGGCCCAGCACATCTTTAAGATTGATGCCAACCAGTTCAGCGAGACGTAAACCTGCACCATACATCACCTCCATCATCGCTCGATCACGAATCGATAATGGGTCGTCTTCATTCACGTCAAGCAACTGTCCGACTTCATCGACATCGAGATTTTTAGGTAAAGGACGTTGTTTGCGAGGTGCAGAAACCCCTTTGGCTGGGTTTGCGGTCATTTCGCCACGTAACACAAGGAAATCAAAGAAGCTGCGTAGTGAAGATAAGCGCGTCGCGATACTGCTCGCTTTCATTCCTTCACGCATGCCTTTACTGGCAAGTTGTCTTACCCACGCCGCGTCTACTTGGCCCCAATCTTTCAGTCCAAGTGTGACCAAATGAGCGGCCATAGTTTCAAGTTGTTGTTTGTAATTACGTTGGGTGTGTAGGCTGAGTCCCTTCTCGCTTCTGAGATATTCATAGAAGCGAGAAAGTGGCTTTTGAAGGCTGTTAGGAAGAGGTACTTTGGGCTCTAGGCTCATTATTTATCTGCCAAGGTAAGGTGTCCGCCAAATGAGACACAACAAGTGCTAAATGGCGTAAAAATAGCGTATCCATATGAGGTTGGAAATGTCCGCCATCTTCACTAGAAAAGGCAAGCAAACCCAATGGAGACTGCTTAGCAAGTGGTAGTACTACATAAGAGCCTAGCTCTGGAACTTGGAAATCACCAAACAAATCGTGTCTGTCGGCTTTTCTCAAGCGTCCTAGATAAGCATCTTTACCATTGAAATGGTTGAGCGAAAACTTCGAATAGCGCTCTTCACTCAGCTTATAAAAGCCAGGTTGCGAGAGAATTCGTACATGGGCCTTCAACCCTAAATCTAACGCTTTTTGTTCAACAGCCTTGATAACCTGCATGAAGTCACTGCATTTCAGCACGTGAGCTTGCAGATCCATAAATTCATAGAAGGTTTTATCGTTATTCGCTGCCAACGACATCAAGCCAGTGATTTCTTCCTCTAGCTCTTCGATTCGATGGCGTTGGCGCTTGAGCTGAATCTCCACCAGAGAAACAGCGCCCTGCTCAACATTATTGATAGCAAGGCGATCAACCAAACCTTTCCTGTCTTGGAAAAAATCTGGGTTATCACGTAAATATTCCGCGACCACTTCTGCGGTGAGTGCGTCGGCTTGAACGTAAGACAAAACCTATCCTTTATTTTTATGAATCTATTGGTTATGAATGTTTATTAGCAAGAAAGTTGACCATCAAACACATGGGTTGCCGGGCCAGTCATAAACAGAGGTTTACCCGGACCTTGCCAACTAATCTGTAAATCACCACCAGGTAGACGAACTTTCACGTTCTCAGCCAGTAAACCTTGATTGATACCAACCGCAACCGCGCCACATGCACCGCTGCCACACGCCTGAGTTTCACCCGCACCGCGTTCATAAACACGTAAGCGAACTTCTTCACGGTTAATCACTTGCATAAAGCCAGCATTAACACGCTCAGGGAAGCGTTCATGTGATTCAAGAAGCGGACCTAAGGTCTCCACATCTGCAGTATCGACATCATCAACAACGGTAACCACATGCGGGTTACCCATGCTTACGGCACCACAGAACAAGGTATGTACATCCGTTCTTAAGATATACGTCTTCTCAGGCTGCTTTGCCTTGAATGGGATTTTGCCAGGTTCAAACTCAGGAATGCCCATGTTGACAGTGATCTGGTCATTGTCTTCAATCTTGAGAACCATTTTACCTTTCTTGGTGCTCACGTTGATGCTGTACTTATTCGTTAAGCCTTTCATGCGAACGAATCGAGCAAAACAACGCGCACCATTACCACACTGCTCCACCTCACTGCCATCCGCATTGAATATGCGGTAATGGAAGTCGGTTTCTGGATCATAGGGAGCCTCGACCACAAGTAGCTGATCAAAGCCCACACCAGTGTGACGATCCGCCAAACGACGGATCAAATCTGGAGAAAAGAAAATATTTTGAGTAATGCAGTCCACGACCATGAAATCATTGCCCAAACCATGCATTTTAGAAAAGTGGAAGTGCATAACGCTTAAAATTACTCCGGAAGAATGTTTTCAAGTTCCCACAGACTCGTAAGCTCTTCACGCTGACGAACCAAATGAGTTTTATCGCCATCAACCATCACTTCAGCCGCACGCGAACGAGTGTTGTAGTTAGATGACATAGCAAAGCCATAAGCACCTGCAGAACGAACAGCCAGTAGATCGCCTTCTTCAAGAACAAGGTCACGGTCTTTACCTAGGAAGTCACCCGTCTCACAGATAGGGCCAACCAAGTCGTAAGTCACCGCTTCACCCTGACGCGGGCTCACTGGCACAATATCCTGCCAAGCTTGGTAAAGTGCCGGGCGCATCAGATCGTTCATTGCCGCATCGATGATGGCAAAGTTTTTATGCTCTGTTGGCTTCAGGAACTCAACTTTCGTTAATAATACACCAGCGTTCGCAGCAATCGCTCTTCCAGGCTCGAAAATCAACTCTAGATCAGAATGATTGTCTAAACGAGCCAACAAAGCCTTCGCGTAATCTGAAGGTTGTGGTGGTAATTCATCTCGGTAAACCACGCCCAAACCGCCACCAACATCAAGATGCTTGATGTTGATATCATTGGCACGTAGTTGGTCGATCAGTGCAAGCAGACGATCAGTGGCATCGATAAAAGGTTCGATATCCGTTAATTGGGAACCGATGTGGCAATCAATACCGTGGATAGACAAGTTATCGAGTGTTTTTGCAAACGCATAAACTGCAGGAGCACGGTCGAAGGCAATGCCGAACTTGTTATCACGCAGACCCGTAGAAATGTAAGGGTGAGTGTTCGCATCAACATCTGGGTTGATACGCAGTGAAATCGGCGCTTTAACACCAAGCTCACCAGCCACTTTATTCAGTCGCTCCAGTTCTGGCTCAGACTCTACGTTGAAGCATTTTATGTTCAACTCAAGCGCACGCTTCATTTCAGCGGCTGTTTTGCCGACACCAGAAAACACAACTTTAGCCGGATCGCCACCTGCAGCAACCACACGCTCTAGCTCACCGCCAGAAACGATGTCGAAACCTGAGCCCATGCGAGCCAAAGTATTCAACACGCCAAGGTTCGAGTTAGCTTTAACGGCATAACACACCAAGTGTGGATGCTCACCAACCGATGAATCAAACGCATTCCAGTGGCGTTCTAATGTTGCACGAGAATATACGTACAACGGAGTACCATATTGCTCTGCTAGTTGTGAAAGTGCGACGTCCTCAGCCCAAAGCTGGCCATCTTCCTGATAGTTGAAGTAATCCAAAGTTCTTATCCCTTATAAATAACGATTTCTGCGTGTTTCACTTATTGTGATTGTTCAGTCTGCTGAACTTCATCAGGATCGTACAACGGACCCGTTTGACCACAACCAGAAAGTCCAATAACGGACACCATAAACAGAGCGGTAATTAATTTTTTCATTTTGCATATCGTGATTATTAACTCAATGCCCCCTATAATCGCACCACACTCAAGAAAAGCAATAGGATAGAAAGGATGAACGATACTGAATTTCATCAGCTAGTCGATATACAGATGCAAAACATCGAAGAAGCTATCGATGAATCAGAGGCAGATGTTGATTACGAAGTGACTGGTAACGTGATGACGCTGGAGTTTGAAAACCGCAGCCAAATTATCATCAACCGCCAAGAACCAATGCGTGAGATCTGGCTAGCGTCTAAATCTGGTGGCTTTCACTTCAAGCTAATTGATGACAAGTGGACATGCTCAAAGACGGGCATGGAATTGTTTGAGATGGTAAAAGAAGAATGCGTAAAGCACGCAGGTGAAGAGATCAATTGGGTCTAATTATTGGTAAAAAAACAAAAAGGAGTGAATCAATCACTCCTTTCTTAATATCAATTATCGAGAATAAGCCTAGATGTTGACTATCTTTGAGCTCCGAGAAGCTAAAGTCGCATCATTACGGTAAGGCACCACGTAAGAGTTACCTTCTTCAGGATGAACAATTTGGTAGTACTGAGGTAGATTGAAATTAATCAACTTAGATGACACCTTCGACTCATCTTTTACTGAAGTGTAGAAAGAATTCACGCTCGCGATCATCTCATCTTTTTCACCGCTGTATTGGTGATACACCTCAACTTGATTCGACTCGTCCAATACATAAATATTGAAACCTTTGTCGGTATCCTCAAAGAAAAACTGAATTAAACCTTCACTCGCAAAACCATCAACCACTTCTGGTAACTGATACTCTTGCTCTTTATCGAGCATCAGTAAAGGTGAGCCCTTCAGCTTATTCGTCGAGATACTACGATAGAAATCGACCGAGTTTTCCAGCATCTGCACCGAAACGCCACGACGTTCAAAGAACAGGCCAAACATCTTGTTTGCCAGACGAATAGCCTTGAAGCGGCGGCGCTTCTCCGGCTCAATCGGTTTCAAACGTAAGTCGATACATTCAGCAAGCAGTTGATACACCATATTACGCATCACACCACGCAGGTTTTTGCTGTAACAAAACACATCGACCGATTCTGGTGGTAAAGCATCTTGGTGCATTTTACCAAGTACCGTCTTCAACGCGTCGAGCATTGCAGTATCACCTTGGAAATGAAGCGTACGTACTTCATGCCAAGAGTTACGATAAACCAGATCAACACTGCCGACTAAACTCTTACCCTCTTCACCAAAACTGAAGATATCGGCGTTCTTAAGATCAACCTTCAACGCACGACCACTTAATTCAGAAGTTGGGTCACTTTCAAAGTTGATGAACATCGCCAGTTGGCTTATTTCACACGGGCTCGCCAGAGCTTGCATACTCGGGCGGCGCTTACGTAAAGAGAAGGTATTACGCAGGTCGCTCACCATTTGGTAGAACTTATCGATATCAATCTGAGCGTCACGTACCACAGAGTGCAAACGCGTCGACTCGGTAATCAAGCCATTAAAAAACGACCAAGCAACCAACTTACTCAAGTACTCATGGTGTTCCAGAGAAGGCTGACCAAGAATACGATGCGCTACCAGTGGCTGCTTATACAAGTACCAACCGGCTTTATTCGACTGACCCTGACGAACTTCGATGAAGCTCAAGTCTGGTTCGTGCAGATCAGGAGAGATTTGTGGGTTCAGTAGTGTCACTTTACCCGGCAACACCTCAAACGCAGCGTAAAGCTTACGAGCCAAGATACTGATATCTTGTGGGCTGATTGCCGAAGTGATGTCGTTACGACGCGCAAATTGAATCAGATTGCGGTAGCTCAGCATCAAGGCATCAAGTAATGCATGGTGTACCACTTTAACCTGCTCTACCTTCCAGTTACGGCGGTTATCGAGCTCAGCAATGGTTTCATGTCCCCAATTCCAAGACTTAGTCATCTCAGTTAAGGCTTCACGACGCCACGCAACAGAACCAATGCCCGCATCTCGTGACAACTTCTCGTGGGTCTTAAGGTAGAAACAGCGTCTCACCAAGTCCAATCGAGTGTGGTCGTTAATACGTTCTAGATAGCGCGTTACCTTCTCAAGCATCAGATAGTAGCTATCCATGCCATACAGATCCGGTTCATCCGCGAAGAAGCGACGCTTGGTATCAATACTAAGCAGTTGGGTGTTTGGGTATTCCCATGAATAAGCTTCTAACAGGATCGCCTTCAAAACCGATTTATACGGTGAGTCGATACTCTTATAGAGCTGCCATAGGTTTGAACCAAAGTACTCTTCAGCAGGGATGCGGTTCAGCTTGCCGAAATCGATCCACTGCGAGCAATCAAGATAACCATCCTGACACAGGCCTTGGACATACTCGTCGTAACACTCTTCCATTTCTGGCGGAATTATTTGCCACAACAAACGCTGGCCAGCCAAACGAACGGCAGAGCGATAGAACTCATCAAGCAGTAATAAGTGCTGTGAAGAACCACAGTTATCACCGGTCATCTCTTCAGAATGGTTTGAGCGGAAACGCTGTTCATCCATCAAGAAGAAGTTAGCTTCAACCCCTAAGGTTTCAGCCCAGTCGGTAATCAACAAACATTTGTTGGTCAGGCTGTCGCGAGATGCGCCATCCATATCTGGAGAAACACACACCCAGATATCGAGATCACTTGAAGTGCTTTGGCCAATAGAAGAAGTACTGCCCATGGTGTACAAGCCCAGGATCGCCGGTTCAGCAGCCTCAGTGAGTTTGCCACCCAGCGTTAATTCGGTATCAGAGACAAATTGTTTTTGGAATTCATTAGGCGTGAAGCTACGAATTCCAAAAGGAACTTGTTGGTCATAATAACCAGGCATCATGGGATGATTGAAGTGAAGTAGTGCAGGAATAAGATTGAAAACTCGCTGGCCTTGGACATTCATCAACGCCAACGCACGATCAATGCGCTGCTGATTAAGATTGTCTAATCGTTGAATCAAAGTCTGAGTGTAAGCCTGCAAGGTAAGTCCTTGGTTTGAGATTAAATGCACTTCTGTTTAGTTACTGAACGAAAGGAGCAACAAAACGTGATCAATTTAACACTTTTACCCTTAATGGTAAAGCAAAGGAACCTGTCATACTGGCCAATACCTTGATGACAAAAAGTTAAACTCACGGCGCCGTAGTGTCCTCTTTATTACCTATTTCTAATAATAGCCCATGTTTCAAATGAGATGCCAATCACACTATTTTGGTGAACTCATGAAAATCCCTCAGCTATCAAAGCATGGAATGATCAAACAGTAAGAATTTTCGCCTCACAATGGTAGGATTAGCCTATTACAGAACCTATATCGGAAACACCATGACAAATTCAGCACCAATCCGTATCGCGACCAGAAAAAGCCCTCTTGCCCTTTGGCAGGCATACTTTGTAAGGGATGCACTGCAAGCTGCTCACCCTGGTTTAGAGGTTGAGTTGGTAACTATGGTGACCAAAGGTGACATCATCCTAGATACACCGCTGGCTAAAGTGGGTGGTAAAGGGCTGTTCGTTAAAGAACTCGAAGTAGCCATGCTAGAAGGCCGTGCTGACCTAGCCGTTCACTCAATGAAAGATGTACCGGTCGACTTCCCTGAAGGTCTAGGTCTAGTAACTATCTGTGAACGCGAAGACCCTCGTGATGCTTTCGTTTCAAACACTTACAACAACATCGACGAGCTACCACAAGGTGCTGTCGTGGGTACGTGTAGCCTGCGTCGTCAATGTCAGTTGCTAGAATACCGCCCAGATCTGATCATCAAAGAACTGCGCGGCAATGTTGGTACTCGTCTAGGTAAACTCGATGATGGTCAATACGATGCGATCGTACTGGCTGCTGCAGGTCTTAAACGTCTAGAGCTAGAAGAGCGTATTCGTAGCTTCATCGAACCAGAGCAGTCTCTCCCTGCTGTTGGCCAAGGCGCTGTTGGTATTGAGTGTCGCCTTGATGACGAGCGTCTGATTAAACTCCTTGAACCACTGAATCATAAAGACACGGCTGATCGTGTCCTGTGCGAACGTGCAATGAACCTTACCTTAGAAGGTGGTTGTCAGGTTCCTATCGGCAGCTATTCATTATTAGATGGCGATAATATCTGGCTACGTGCATTAGTAGGCGAACCAGATGGTTCTAAAATGGTTCGTGGTGAGATCTCTGGCCTTCGCAAAGATGCAGAAGCGCTTGGCGTTACTCTGGCAAATCAATTGCTGGATGATGGCGCGAGAGAAATCTTAACCAAGCTCTACGCTGACCAAGAATAATCATGACAGTGTTGGTGACACGTCCCGGCTCAGAGGGACAATCGCTTTGCCAACAACTAGCGGATGAAGGGATTCAAGCAATCCATCATCCGCTTATTCGTATCGTTGATAATCCACACTCATCGGATTTAAGCACCCAGCTTAATAACAGCGATATCATTATTGCAGTCAGTCACCACGCTGTGACCGCTGCCCAAAGCATCCTTTCGAAAACTTCATCTATTTGGCCAACTTCGCCGCTTTATCTTGGCGTTGGTCAAAAAACTGCGCACGTTTTAAGCAAAGTTAGTAAACAAAAAGTAAACTATCCTCAAGTGAGTGATAGTGAACATCTTCTCAAACTTACTGAACTTAATGGCGTAGATAATAAATCCATTTTGATACTGCGTGGAAATGGTGGGCGTGAGCTCATTAGAGATTCTTTACTCAATCGAGGTGCACAAGTCTCTTATTGTGAGACCTACCGTAGAGAATATATTCCCATTAACGATCACAATATCTATCAAACATGGATAAACAAAAAAACGTCCAAAGTTGTCATCACTAGTCAGGAACAATTGGAGTATCTCTGCTCAATTACCCCTGATGAGTATTTGGCTTGGCTTTCAACGAGACAACTATTTGTCCCAAGCCAGCGCATAGTAGAACGAGCACAACAACTCGGTTTCTCGAACGTGACCAATACTCACAGTGCTACGAACCAAATATTACTGGCTGCTCTCCGGCCCTAGCTAGAAACAGGAAATAAGCATGACAAGCAAAAAAAATAATGAGCATATTGAACCTGAAAAGAAACCAGACACTCAGCCAGTAGTTGTTGAAAACGAAAAAGCTGAATCTACAGAGACAAAACAGCCTGAAAAAAAACTTGATGCCTCTGCGTCAAATATGGTTAAAAGTGAACAGCCTCAAGCTGAGCATAAAGAGCAAATCGAGAAAGCAGAAAAACAAGGTAAGCGCGGTGTCAAACTAGGCGCTATTGCGATCGCTATTTCTATTATTTTCAGTGGCGGCATCGCATTTCAAATGCAGCAAAAGAGCGCTGAGTACTCAACTCAAATCGCTGCTCTTCAAACACAACTGCAAAATACCCAATCTGCAGTAAATAAAGACCTGCAAACCATCAAGCAAGAGACTATCCAAGAAGCTTCTCACGCAGTGGAGAAAACTCAGGTCGTACAATCCCAGCAACAAAAGAGTATTCAAAGCCTGCAGTTAGCAGTAGCTGACGTTAAAGGCCGTCGACCAAATGACTGGTTGCTTGCTGAAGCCGATTACCTAGTAAAACTAGCAGGTCGTAAATTGTTCCTTGAGCATGATGCCGTTAGCGCAACCAAACTAATGGAAAGCGCCGATCAACGTATCGCCGCACTAAATGACCCAAGCTTAGTATCACTGCGCCAATCAATGGCCAATGACATTACTAAGCTTCGCACTATCCCTCTTGTCGACCGCGATGGCTTAGTTTTACGCATCACAAGCCTACAACAGCAAGTCGATACGCTACCGCTTGCCAATGCAATTCTTCCAGAAGCTGCAGTTGTTGAGAAAAAAGCGGTATCAAAAGATATTAATGATTGGCAGAACAACCTGATGACGTCGATGAAAGACTTCTCAGAAAACTTCATCACCTTCCGTAGCCGTGATGGTGAGGTCATCCCTTTACTATCTCCTGAGCAACACTTCTACCTACGTGAGAATATCAAGGGCAAATTAGAGACTGCAATTCGCGCTGTCTATAAAGAGCAAGGTGATGTCTACAGTGCAGCACTTAATACCGCTAGCGAGTGGTCGAAAGCGTACCTAAACCAAGATAACAACTCAGTGATTGAATTTGAGAAGGCGATTAAACAGTTAAGTGAGCAGAATATCTCTGTGAAATACCCTGTAAAACTTGAGTCTCAAAATGAGTTGTCAGATGTTATACGTGAGCGCCTACGTCGTGAAGTAACCGTTATGACCACGGAGGAGAAATAATGATTCGCTGGATTTTTCTTTTTCTCGTTCTAGGTGCCGGATTAGTTGTCGGTACCCAGTTCTCAGGTCAACAAGGTTATGTCCTGATCTCGATAGCAAATAAGACCATTGAGATGAGCGTGACAACACTGGTTATTTTTGTCATTGCTCTTCTAGCTGCTCTATTCGGCTTGGAGTACCTATTCAAAAAGCTTATGTACGCAAGCTCAACGACTTGGAACTGGTTCAGTGTTCGTAAACTAAAACGCTCTCGTCGTTATACCAATGAAGGCATCATCAAGCTTCTTGAAGGTGATTGGAAAGGCGCAGAGAGGAAAGTAACTCGTTGGGCTAATCATCACGACATGCCTCTACTTTGCTATTTAGTCGCTTCTCAAGCTGCTCATGAACAAGGCAATACGAGTGAGCGTGATAAGTACATCGAACTTGCTAGCCAACAAGAGGACTCTCTACTGGCCGTTGAGCTAACTAAAGCAAAACAACAGATCAGTGAGTCGAACTACGAAGCCGCATTCGATACACTTTCGACCTTAAAAGGTACGTACCCTAATAACACCGCTGTACTTGGCCTATTAAAAGCCACCTACATGCAACTTAAACTCTGGCAACCATTACTAGAGTTAACGCCTAAGCTAGCTAAAAACAAGCTTCTTACGGCTGATGAGCAAGTTGAGTTAGAACAAAAAGCACAATGCGGCTTGCTTCACGATGTGGCACAGCAGCAAGGTAGCGAAGGTTTAATCAGCCATTGGAACAAGCTTTCAAGAAAGCAGAAACAAAGCTCTCACCTTGTTTCCTGCTTTGTGAAGCAACTGATCGCTCGTAAAGCTGACTCAGAAGCCTTCACTGTGATCAAAGAGAACATTGCGAAGAGTGGTTCAAATGAGCTCTACATGTTGCTTCCAGAGCTTAACCTTGCCGATCACCACCCAGTCGTTGTGATGCTAGAGCGCGCCATCAGTAAAGATGGTGACAATGCCGAAGCACACAGCGCATTGGCTCAGTTCTACCTAAGAGAACAGAAGTGGTCAGAAGCACAAACCCACTTCGAGAAAGCACTAGCACTTCGCTCAAACGTATCAGATTACGGATACCTATCTGATGCACTAGAAAAGCAAAACTTAACGAAGGCAGCTCACGAAGTTTCTCGTAAGGCACTCGCTCTCGTTCAACCAGCTTAAACTGTTACAACTATCATGAAGCCGATGCCAAGCATCGGCTTTTTTGTATCTACTGTTTACCTTAGATAACTTGCTAAGTACTAATAAGCAAACACTAGAGATGATAGTAAAAGTCTTCCATCCAAATCCCTTCTTCACACCCAGCTTATTGCTGACCGAAGCACCGTCCATTTTTAATAAGACCTACCTAGTTCGTAACAATCCATAAGTCATCATCTTGATCATGGGTTTTGAAATGCTATTAATGCTTTATAAGTACTGATTTTAAGTCATGAGGTTAAATCTTCATGGAATCCCCCGCAAGGTTTCCTAAAAAACACTGAGGGATACTTTAGATCTATCCGTATGTAGTTTTTGCCAATTATAAAACAAGTTGTTTAGAATCCATTTGAGCTGACTGACAACCTTTATATAGATTTTTGAAGGAATAACGATCAGATAGCTTAGTTTAAGATTGAAGAAGTGAATGTATAGTAGCGGAGTTTCAGACTCTAGACGAAATCAATGCTGAGACACAACAAAACTCCGAAGTTTAAAGCGCGGCTTAATTACTCAACAGAAGTAATTAAGAAGCCACAGCCACTTAGAGAACTCCTGCTAACTTATTAATTAATATCAATTTGTCATGTTAGAGCGCAAAGCCCTGCTATTGCTTAGCATAGCTTTCTAATCAATCGTCGATTCAACGATTACTAGCCAAAACAACCTTTTACGGAAGCCAAAGCCAAGAGTTAAAACACATACCCCAGAAACGACGAAAGCCTAGTCGTCAGACTAGGCTTTCTAATAAGTAGCGGAATGGACGGGATTGTGGACTTCTGGCAAACCCTTTGTAGGACTCACTCGGCCGAAGGACAAAACACTTTTCTTGAGATGTAAAAAAGCCCTGCTATTTCTAGCAGGGATTTTCTAATAAGTGGCGGAGTGGACGGGACTCGAACCCGCGACCCCCGGCGTGACAGGCCGGTATTCTAACCAACTGAACTACCACTCCGCAGTGGTCAACTCACTAAGTGAGCGTCCATATCCCCA
>NZ_JAKKCR010000021.1:0-52369 GCF_021728015.1 Vibrio sp. G-C-1
AATACATCGAGTACTACAATACCAAACGTATAAAAGTGAAACTAAAAGGCCTGACTCCGATAGAATATCGAACTCAGGCCTTGAAAGCCGCTTAACAGAAATGTCCAACTTTACGGG
The DNA here is from genome assembly GCF_021728015.1 of Vibrio sp. G-C-1. Taxonomy (NCBI): domain Bacteria; kingdom Pseudomonadati; phylum Pseudomonadota; class Gammaproteobacteria; order Vibrionales; family Vibrionaceae; genus Vibrio; species Vibrio sp. G-C-1. Next base: position 118 of record NZ_JAKKCR010000021.1, read on the forward strand.
GTCACTTCAGATTAACCGCTGGCTTGCCAACAACAAAAACAACAATTTGTTAAAAAACACCATATCTAAATATTGTAAGCGTCATGACTCAAGAAAGTGGCGTTCTCGAGTAAGAAATCTAACAAGGTTTCGGCCTGTAAAGTAAGTGCGCGACCTTTCAAAGATTGAACCTTAACCGTCGCCTTCGATAGCATCTCCAACTCGGTCGCAACCACTTCGATCTGCCCTGACTTGATCTCATCGATCACGGTGAGTTTGGGCATAAAGGTTACGCCCAACCCTGCTGAAACAAAGTTAGTCAGTGCGGTTACCGAATTGGTTTGAAGCTTGGGCTGCAAGGTAAGATGGGAAATTTGTTCGGCCTGCTTTACCAGCCTCCCCATGCCGGTCGAATTATCGATTAAGGCGAGAGAAGCGTCTTGAATATCTTGCATTACCACAGGCGATTCTTTCATCGTAAGGAAATGCCCTTTCGGAGCAATCAATTCGAGCGGATGGCTACGTTCAACGTGTGAGTGCAGTTTGGGGTGCGGTGCAGAAGCATAGGTAATCGCGAAATCGATCTGTTGATCTTCCAACATTTTTACGGCGTCCAATGCACCCGCAATCTCAATAGAAAGATTGATATCAGGATAACGAGTCATGAAGGTTTGCATCGGCTTTGACACCAAGTTGGTAATAAACCCTTCACCGATGGCAATGCTGACATTGCCTCCTTTGAGGTTTTTAAGCTTGGTTAGTCGCGCAAGCACTGCGGCCTCGCCACGAACAATGGAACGGTAGTAATTCAACAGCTCATTACCCGCTTCGGTTAACAGTGATTGGCGGTTGTTGCGCTCCCATACTTTCATTTCCGCTTGCGCTTCTAACTGTGTCAGCATTCGACTCATTGCCGCAGGATCAACGTTCATCATCTTAGACGCCTTACGTAACGACCCGTATTTCGATAAAGCATTAAGGTATTCCAGCGCGCGGATATTAAAGTGGTGCATTCAACTTCCTTGTGATTCAACTGACACTGATTCAAGCGTCTCACAAATTTACTGCGAACATGTATCCCAATTTATCAAGATCGTGTTTGCACTTACTAACTTGTGCACCGAGTCACTTCAAGCCTGCACATCAACCGTTTAAACGCTGAGTACTAGGTTCGGTCGAATCAAGTCATAGACATAATCAAGGTCATCATTGAGTTGAAACTGATTGTTGATGATGCCACCAGCCATGTGAGAATGCCCACCTCCAAAACCGATCCCTTTATCGTTCAGTGCCCTTTTAACTATATTTGCGACATTGTTATTGGAACACTCTGAACGAAGAGAGATAAAGGTTTTCTCATGACTCTTCGCAGTAAGCACTACGATATCAAGCTCATCAACACTTAATAGAAAATCACCTAATACACCGAGCATATTTTTAGGACAACCTTCAGGAAGCACCGCAAATGCTGCATTTTTTTCACGGCGTAAGTTTGTCAGCATCGAATTGAAAAGTTGCAACTCATGGAACTCGACCTGATTACGACAAATCTTGTTGACCATACTATTGTCGGCCTTCGCCTGAAGATACAACAGTGCTTTTAGGTCAGCAGCTCCCACAGCTCGAGTAAAGTTAGCGGTATCAAAGCTCAAACCGACCAATAGTGCTGTTGCAACTTTTTGTGGCATCGGCAAAGAAAAATAGCAGTAATACTCGACCATCATGGTTGCTGTTGCGCCATAATTTGCTCGCACATCTGAGTACCATACAAAATCAGGTACTTTGACTTGGTGGTGATCAATCACTGCGACTTCTAAACCTGGAACGTCAGTAACGTTCTTTTCACCGATACAGCCATCAACAACAATAATCTTGTCGTCAGGTTGTAGCTTCAAGTCTTTTGGTTCATAGATTGGAATCTCCAACCAATCAATTAGGTTCCTAAGTGACACTCTATCGATGTAACCATGAAAGGTAATAAATGGATGAAAGCCTTTCTTTTTTAATAGATAAGCCAGAGCGTACGCCGAAGACAATGCATCATGGTCAGGGAAGTCATGAGCTTGGACAATGATTCGTTTATTGCCTTTGAGTCTTTCTAGAAAGGTATCGAACTTTGAATTTGCCATAATCCAACTGCTAATAAAAGCTCTAGCTGTGTAAGAAGCTAGAGCTGATGTGTTAATGCTTAACTCTTATGAATCAAACGATACTCTGTGTTCGATAAAATCGCTTCTTCGAGGGCGTCTACACCTAATGTACTGTAACCATAGAAGTTTGGTTTGGCGCTCAATCTCAAAGACTGGACGCTAGAAACGACATCTTCGTCCATCGTTAACGAGTCAACTACAGCAGCCAGCAAATTCCTATTGCTTTTTGTCATTGGCGTAATAAATTCACTGACGCCACTGATTGAAGAATAGAGATATCCGAATTCCCCGCCGTTGTTTTCTTCAATGTAATAATTACCGGTTCTAGCGAACGACGCTCGGATTTCATTGACACTTTCAATGGCATTAAAAGGCTGATTAAAAAACTCTGAACCACCTGAATGTTCAAGCGTTTGAGGTACAAAACCTTCATCAGGGAAGACAAGGTAAGCGACAATAGCGTTATCTCTAGTAATCGCAGACAGTATGAAATTATCATCTTGATAATATTTGATCACATCATCACTACTTGAGCGTTTTATATATACCGGTGCGCCAAACGTTTGATCCAAAGCTTCAGCGGATGAACGAATATATATTCTCTCTAGCTTTCTATGAGATGGAATATCCGTCATTTGAGAAAGGCCAAAGTCGAACATCTTTTCCAATGCATCAAAGCTGTCATTAAAGCCACCCAAAGCAATAGAAATAACCGAGACCAAACCTATAGTACGAGCTAGGCCGCCTTTCTTTTGCTCTTCTAGCAGTGATTCTTGTGCATCTTGGAGTTCTTGTAATTCCTCTTGAATATCTTTAGAAATATCAGCACTCTGTTCTTCCGACATTTTTAACCTTTAATCTCATCAATTGTATCCATCAATGCATCTTTGCCGTCTTCAGCACGTTCCTGTACTCGCTCAAACGCATCGGTATCCATGATATCTTCAATTTCGTCGCTGTAATTAAGGCCTAGGTAAATACCAATAGCGATGAAAAATAAAGCGAAAATCTTAAACATATTTAATCTCACCTCTTCAAAAAGTTAAAGCACATGCTTTTCGCAAGTGCTTCAAAAAGCTTTACTTATATAATGCAATACGGCTGTTCACTTTCTTCAAGTAATTTTTCGTTTCATCGTATGGCAACTTCGCAACTAGGTGGTTATACACCTCTTGTGGAGTCATTTTGTTGATCACTTTGGATGCTTTGCCGATACTCGTTGAGCGATCTTTGTTGAATGCCCGGGCAACGTTACCAGCGCCAGTGTTATAAGCCGCAATCACACAGTACAAACGACTTTCATCATTCTCAATCTTACGCAGATACTTACTGTTTAGGATATCCAAATAAGCGGTACCGGTTTCAACATTGATGACAGGCTGATACAAGTCCGAAACCTTCATTGGCGCATCGATATTGCGAACTTGTTTGTTCACGTCATGCCCCGCACTGGTTGGTACCACTTGCATCAAACCAAACGCCGGTACGTGTGATTTAGCATCAGGGCGAAAAGCGGATTCAGAATGCATAATTGCCATAATCAGTGCTGCATCTATTTCCCAGTTTTTACTTTCTTTCTCAGCTAAAGAACTGTACTTGCTTGCACGCGCTTTTAAGCTGTTTTCAGGAAGTTTAACTTTGTAGGTGACCACCTTTTTAGGTTTCACTGGCGTAGCAGCCACTTCCACTACAGGCTTAGGTTTCACAGCGTGAGTTTCAGGTGCTTTTTCAGCTGCGTCCTCTACGGTCATTTGAACCACTTTCGAAGGTTGCTTTGGTTCTGCAACTGGCTCTGATTTCACGACTTCCTTAGGGGATTCTACTTTTTCAACCAGTTCAACGATTTCAACCTGAGGTTCTAGTCGTGTTACTTCAATTCCGTGTTTAGCACGCATTTCATCGTACAGCTTAGTCTGTGCTGCAATACGCTGTTGCGCTTTGCTCAGGAGTGCCAGTTTTTTGTTGTGAGCACGCTGATAAATGAATGAATCTGGAATGCCCGTGTTTGATTGAATAAGGCGCTCAGCTTGAACATCAAGCTCATTCATTTGACTTTGCGTCTGTTCGATTACAAAATCCTTTTCTTGTTGCTCTTTTTCCCAAGAATACAAAACCTCGTGGTCTTGAGCTTTCAAGTCTGATAGCTCTACCACTTGCCCTGCAACTTCTACCGGGATTCCCTTTACAAGATCATCAATCTCTTCTGCACTGCTGTCTTTATCAACTAAAACAGAAACGGTCGCCGTATTATTTTCATAATCCACAGCGGTTTTAACTTGATCATCTTGCGAGTATTCAACTTGTGTGGTTTGAGAAGAAACCTCCCCTTCACCCCACGTTTTAATAAGGTCTGTACGACGTTCATCAAGCTGATTGGTGTATTCGTCACGCCATTGTTCATACTCATCCAAATACGCATTTACATAAGCATGGAACTCTTTGAGCCTTTCTTCTTGGGATTGACTGGCATTAACCACTGCATTGTTTAACTGCTGTTTTTGGTTATCTGACACCGCAAGCGTAGGGAAACTAATTGCCATAGAGATTGCTATCGCTAACCCTGTTTTGGTGATCGTTTTATACATAACTAACTCCGAGATTGCATTGTCTCGTCCTAAAATACATAGAAACAAAAGGCCACTCAATCGGCGGCCTTTTCACTTTAACTAATCGTCATACCACGATTATTTTTTCAAAGCATCGAATGCCGCTGCAAGATCTGTAGCTGCTTTCTCGTTGTTGAATTGATCCCAAAGTGCAGAATCTTCACCACCGACTTCGTCGATAACCTTATTCATGTTCGCATCATAAGCCGCTTGGTCCATGCCAACTAGAACGTACAAGCCACCAGTAGGGCTAGCTTGACTTACAATGACACGGCTGTTTGTGAGCGTTTTGTTCACTACGGACTTAGTGATATTTTCAAACGTCTCTTTAACTTCTTCTGTTACTAACGTTAAACCTTCAGCAGAAGAGGTTGATGTTACGCCCTCTGTCGCAGCTTGGAATAAGTTGCTTACGTCAGTTTCGAATTCAGCAGCAAGGTTTACACGCGCATCATTTACAGCAATCTTGCGCATAACACTCATACCCGCAGCGCTTTTCTTTGCGTAGCCCTTGGCAGCAGTAGCGATATCAGTAGGAATCACATCGCAGATCCAACCCGGAGCTGATACAGTAGGTGCATCAGGGAAAGTACAAGGCGCAAAGTTTTGCGTCTCTTTAACGGTCGCATTGTTGCTTTGACAGCCAGCTAAAACTGTTACCAATGAGGTAGCAATAAGTAATTTTTTCATAAGTTATTAGATTTCCTTAACGGCTCTTTCAGCTTTTTCCAGTTGGCATGGAATATCAGTAATTGCGCACTCTATACTTGATGCGTCGACTTTACCCATTGTGCCTTTTTTCATTTTTAGTGAGACTTCTTCGTCAATCACAACCCAAGAGTACTTGTCGGTCACCGCATTAACTTCGTTGTTTACAACGTAGCCTTCACCGATTGGGAAAATTTCAGTTTCGCCTTCCATCGATTTCATTGCATTTGAAAACAGAATATCTGTACCCGGTTTAATTTTCTTTTGTTTGCCCATTGCAACACGTACTTGAGTCCCAGCTGCACACTGGCGCATCTCTAAAACCGGAGCACTTGCCGCCAACATTTTGCCCAAGTCAGTAGAATACTTTACGGCTTCTGCAGCCGCTTTCGCAGCCATTGCGCCGTAACCTGATTCACTTACCGGGCAACGAGAATTGCTGGTCTCTGAAGACGAGTAAAAATCGCCTTCAAGTTTAATACGCTTCATCACTTCCATGCTTGGTAACGCCACTACTTTCGCAATCGCTTCTACATCAAAATCATAACTGCATGACGCTGGAACAACCTTAGTTTCACCTTCATCATTCTCGTAAGTACGACGCTCACTGAATGACGTGCTTAGGTCGGCACTGGTAATTTCCGTGATGATTGCATAATCAGCAATTGGAACGCCTTTGCTGCTTAGGCGACCACTCTGCTCTGCTAGTTTAATTTCGCTTTTTGCTTTGTTGGCAATTTTACGGTCAACAAGGTTTGCACCGGTTTCATCGATTTGAGTTTCTAATGCATTTCGCATTGCTGCCTGCATCTTTTTCGATGCCGAATTTTTGAACTCAAGGTCAACTGGAAGAACAACCACCTTAGTATCGTCTGAAGAAGGCAACTGAATGTCAGCGGCTTCGATTTCTACGCGTGTATCAGGCGTACATACTTCACTCACTGACGCACAACCAGACAAAGTTGCCAGTACAGCGCTAGCCATTAACGTTTTCTTTAACATTTATTCGCTCCGAACATGTTTGTTTTATTTTATTTTTTTAGAATCTGGAGTTTGCTATTTGATTAAACCTAGCGCTGCCCAAATCCCTTTTTCTTTTACTTGCTCATCGAAATGGCGAGCAGCCCCTTCGTCGGCATATGTGTAATTAGTGACAGAATTACCCGTAGAAATAATTTCACTGCGAGATACTGTTTTCGAATTCATGTTGACAACTTTGATATTCGAAACCAGTGTTGAAATAAATGCATCACCTACTTTATTTCTTCGTCGCTCTGAATCCACCTTCAGAATATGTGTTTGGTTCTTTTTCTTAGATGTCGATGTGGCAATATTAAATACAGAAAGTTGGTTGCCTAATAACTGGACGGCCTTGCTCGACTCTCGATCAGACGAAAGGCGAATATTGATCTCACTGCTTACTTTTTGATGAGTAACAACCAGTTGTTCAATTGAACTGATGTCAGCTTGATAGGTCGGGTTTAAAGGCGACAACATCGCAATACGCACTGATGCATCCTGCTGCGTTTGATGTGCGTTACGGTTATCCAGCCACCAAAGCAGTTTATCTTCATGTTTTAGGGCTGCGATTTCTCTCTGTGCTTTGCGGTTAATATCTTGAATTTCACGTATTAACTGCTGAGTCACTAAATTCTTCTTTATTTTAACTTCGACAAATGCCCCGAGAGCGTTCTCTTCCATCTGTACATATTCAATACCATTAAGGGTCAATGATTCGGTTTTCGTATTTACTTTGTTGTCTACTAAGCTATTTGAAAACCCGGTACCATTCGTGTCACGCGCGGTTTCACGCATATAAAAAGAAGATTCAACTTGAGTCCAAAGCTTCTCATTAATATTGTTCACTGCAATTTTTTTTGCGTGAGACAGAGTTCTTGCCTGTGCCACCGCATAGATATACTCGTTAGTATCTGCTTGAGGTTTCGAATACCAAGTTGGCTTAGTTGACTGACAGCCAGTGGTAAAAGCGATCCCAAAAAACACAAAAAGTACAAGGATTTTTTTTATATTTGTAAACATATGGCATCAAGGTCTAATAAATTTGCCGGCATGTTATATCTTCATTTAATAACATTCAAATTACCACACCAGCAGAATGGTTAATTTTCGATCAAAAATTTATGATGTTAATTTTTTCTCTGTTCAATTAACACTCACCAAGAAACGCAAATGACAAAAGCAACAATATAACCAACTGTTTAAATTGACTTAATCTTTTAAGCAGAAAACAAAAAAAACCGTAAAATTTAATTTATTATATTTTTTATAAGTGTGATAAAAATCATAATAAGTAGATGTACGGTTGAAAAATAAACTATTTCAACGCCCATCACAAAGAAACCATAACAATAAACTAATTGAAATTTTTATACTAAAAACTTAATTTGTGTTTATTAGTTACACTAAAAACAATCAAAGTTTTTAATTAATTTAGAATAAAAAACAAAAATCGAAGATATTATAAATATGATCGTAAGAGATTTTTCTCACGAAAAGTCAACCTTATTTATAATATTACAACTACAAAAAAGAATAGAGAGGAAGAAGCGGTCAGCATGAAAATATAAGGTTTAATAAATACGATATTCTCAAAAATTAGTAGACAAAAGATACAGATTGATAGAAAAATATGGCGTATTTTCGAGCTAGTCACCCAAGAATCAAAGCGCTCACTCAATCGAGCAAGCTACTGAGAGTTGTCTCTAGTTAATGACAAGAAAGTACTAGGAAGTCACTACAGACCAACAAAGAAACTGATCACTAACGCGTTAATCAAATCAACAAAGAAACCACACACTAATGGCACCACAATGAATGCTTGTGGGCTTGCGCCATAGCGGTGAGTTACCGCGGTCATGTTAACAATTGCAGTTGCTGTCGAGCCAAGAGTGATACCACCGAAGCCTGAACATATCACCACAGAATCATAGTTTCGTCCCATTAGGTAATAAACGACGAATATCGTAAACAGCAGTGAAAGCAGGATCTGGATACTCATGACAACAGAGATATAGCCAAACAGTCCATCGAGATCCCAGATACGCAGCCCCATCAAGGCCATGGTCAAGAACATACCTAAGCAGATATCAGATATCATCGCTAAGCCTTTGCGGCCTTGAGCAATTTTCTCTTGTGTACGACGCTTCTTGAACAATGCTCGACCAATGTTTCCTATGAGGATACCGGCAATTAAGCAGCTTACGAATAACGGTAGTTTTAAGCCCATCGAATCGATAACTTCGCTCAGGCTGTAACCGAGCATCAGTGTTAAGTTGAGAATCAACCACGCCCACAAGACACCGTAATGGCTCAATTCAGTGCGAGTTTCACTTTCTTGGTATGCACCAACTGTCACTTCTTCTTCATTGGATGGGCTCACTTTGTGTTTATTGAGTAGGTAGTTGGCAATCGGGCCACCAATCACACACGCAGCAATCAAACCAACCGTGTTTGACGCCACACCTAGCTCTAGCGCGTTAGCGATACCGAACTCTTCCACAAACATTGGCGCCCACGCTAACGTTGTTCCTACGCCACCTATCAAACTAACAGAGCCGGACAGCAAGCCTGCTTTCGCATCCATTCCAAAGCCAGAAGCTACAGCCATCCCTACCACGTTTTGCAGAACGATAAAGACGGCAGCAAGAAACAATAGAATGAACAACGGACGCCCACCCTTAATCAGTGTCTTAATATCCGCTTGGAGTCCGATACCAGCAAAAAAGTAGAGAAGTAAAAAGTCTCTGACATCTAGGCTAAAGGTGATTTGGATTTCAAAAATATAGTAAAGCGCCGCTACGGTCGCAGCACAAACAAAGCCACCAATCACAGGCTCTGGTAGTGAATACTTTCTTAATACTTCAGATCGTTCAATCAAACCTTTACCGATAAACAGTAACGAAATCGCGATAGTAAAAGAGAGCATTGGAGAAACTAGGGTTTCTGTCATGGGGTAATGAATTCCTAATAGTTAGATTATTAATAATATTTCGTACTATTAATAATCTAGATTCATACCAAAAGATCAAGCGTTTATCGATGATAAAAACACCAAATATGGTTCATTCTACGACGCCATTAATAGAGGAAATAACTGTAAAGAAATGATTAAAGGGACTGATACTAGGGATGGATGTAGATGACGTGAAATATAGGGGCTCTAAAACGAGAAAACCCCAGCATTTCTGCTAGGGTTTTGAATAGTGGTGGAAGGATGGGGATTTGAACCCCAGATACGCTATAAACGTATACTCGCTTTCCAGGCGAGCGCCTTAAGCCACTCAGCCATCCTTCCACAAATTGTGTGTTGAGCTTGTCACTCAACGAGGCGCTACTTTATTGATTCTGCTTGCTTTGGTCAAGGGGCTTTGTCAAAAAAAGTGCCTTTTTCAGTTTGTTCGATTACAAATTAACTCATTAGATCAAAAACAAACCAAATTTCATTCTTTCGCTGCACTTACGCTTGTTGCTTTTCTTAAGCTTGTTGATAGTAGCCCGGAACTCGAAACCATTTACGGCACATATCTAGGAAGTAGCCATAAAGTACGCCCATACCACACGAGATAACCGCATTACTGGTTACAGCCGTAACGATCTGGTCGCTTGAAGCACCCACCGCCAATAAAATACCGGCATACACAGGCGACTGGAACAACACGTAAGCTAAAAGGTCAGAAATATTCTTCATCAACGGACTTTGTGAAAGCTTTGCACCATTACGTAAAAACCAATCACGAAAAAGACCATAAGGCCAAGCAATAGCAATGTTCACTGGGATAGATAACGTTCGAGAAGCGAGAGACTGCTCAAATGTCATACCAGAAATAAACACTTCTACGATCATGCCTGAAATAAAACAGAAAACGACCATAGCAAATGTATCCGCAGCTGCGTTTCGAATACAAAATGGACCACGAGACTTCATCGACGCCAAACCTAAAATATATCACTGCCTATTGAGTGAATTAGTAACATATAAACAAGGTGTATTTACACCCTGCCAGATAATGTCGCTATTAAATCATAAGATTAGCAGTCATACATTCCAAATTAAAAATCAAGTTGTAAATTAACAACCAAAAACCTCTTCAAAAGCAGTAGCTTCCACCAAAAAATCAAACCAAGGTCAAATGTTGGACAATTCGTCATTTACTTACCGTAATTAAACAACATTTAAGCCATCGGTAGATTTACGGTAATGATATTAATGACATCTTGTGTAGGTGGTGCTCCTAAAGAAACCTGCTCTAGCGCTTTATCGACTTGTTCAGTAAGTTCAGCGTTGTTCATAGGTTCAACGTGGGCACGTAGACTCTCTAGTGCAAATTGAATCAGTTCTAGGTTGTTGTCTTCTAGCGCCACATACAGCGTCACCAATAGCTCTTCGGTGTTATCTTTATTTCGCAGATCAGGTTTAGGCAGTGACTCGCTTTTACTTTTCGAGTCGTGTTTTTTTACATCTTGGCTTTCGAGAGAATCCGCTTTTACTTCATGGTATTGGTAAAGCTTATTTGAATAGCGGAACAAGGCGTCATCCAGTTCACGCTCATCAATCGGCTTAGCGATAATGTAGTCCACACCCGCCCCCAGCATACGTTCGCGAGTCTCTTTAAAGACATCAGCCGTACAACCAAATACCAGTACCGATGACACATCACCTATCAAAGCACGAATCGCAGTGGTTGATTCAACGCCATCCATCACAGGCATATGATTATCCATGAGTACCAAATCAAAGCGCTCAGCAACCACGGCTTGTATTGCAAGTTCACCATTTTCGACGCTCTTACAAGTGAAACCTTTGCTGCTCATGAAGGTTTCAATGATCACCGTATTGGTTCGGTTATCCTCGACAATCAATACTTTTAAGCCTGAGTAGTCCAACTTCTTATGTGGCAAGCTCTCTATCTCGCCAGGCTGGCATGGCTGAATCTTCAAGCGAACATCAAAGCTCGTGCCTATCCCTTCTTCACTGGTGACGGTAATACTGCCATCCATGAGTTGGGCAATTTTCTTCACTATCGCTAAGCCAAGGCCTGTACCGCCAAAACGCCTTGTTGTGGAAGACTCCGCTTGTTCGAAAGGTTTGAAAATGCGCTTTTGAGCTTCCTTAGAAATACCAATTCCGGTGTCGCGAACTCGAATACTAAGATAGGTGTCACTCCCCTCTATGACTTCTTTCAGGTACACCTCGACAAAGCCTCTGGAAGTAAACTTCACCGCGTTGTTCAAAAGATTAAACAAGATTTGTCGTAGACGTGCTTTATCTGAGAAGTACCAACGACCAGAAGGCACCTCAGAGTACACTTTGAATTGAAGTCCTTTCTCTGAAGAGAGTGTGAAGTAGACACTGTTGATACTGCCGATGATCGAATCGAGTGGGAAGCGAGTCTCATCAAGATCCAACCTGCCCTGCTCGATCTTCGAAAAGTCTAAGATTTCGTTAAGTAAGGTCATCATGTGATCACCGGACTCATACAAACTCTTGAGATGCTTCTCTTGTTCAGAATTTAAAGGCGTTTTTAATAGGATCTGAGCAGTACCCAATACCCCATTCATAGGAGTACGAATTTCATGTGACAGGGTCGCAAGGAAAGCGGTTTTTGCATTGGTGGATGCCTGAGCTTTAACCTTTTCCGCTTCGAGATAAATGGTCTTTTCGTTGAACGTTTTAATTAAGTGACCAATTTCGTCTTCACTTGAGTAGTCAACATCTATGATTTCGCCTGCTTTCGAGCTATCTACCTGTGCAGCAATCGTTGTAATTGGGCTAATCAAATAACGGTTCAATAAGTAGTAGCCCGCCATCACACAAAGTAGCAATAGCGGAACAATACCACCCTCAATACTCATCACCTGACGAAATACTTCGTCTGCTACACGTGACTTAGAATTAACCACATCCACTTGCCAACCGAAATCACCAAATTGATTGCTACTGATGTAGATCCCTTCAACGAGATTGAAGTTATGCGAAACCAACACTTGATTGAGCTTATCTCTGAGCATAATGCCAAGATTGTATTCTTCGGCGTGGTTCTTGATAAAACCTAGCAACTCTTCAAGTGAGAGATCCACCGTCGCTACGCCAGCAAAAATGCCGTCGTAATAATAAGGCGATGAAGCAGTAATCATTCGAACGTGTGTGTATGGGTCGATATAGACATCGCTCCAAGAGATCGTTCCTTGTTTTTTGTTGACTACAGAGGTGTACCAATACTCTTCTTGATAAGGGGTATTTTTAGGATTGTTATAAGAAAACAGCTGATCAATTTTTCCATCGTCGGCTTTATTGAAAAAGTGGCTGTTAAGAAGCTTTTTAGGGTCAAGCGCATAAGGTTCAGGCCAAATTCCAGCACTGACGATCGTATCGTCGCTCGCCGCCAACATGAATTTAAAGAGCGGAATAACATCATCACCGTTACGATGCGCTTGCGCAAACCCAACGAGACTGTCTACAAAACCTTGAGAGCTGCTGAGCGGCTCTGTAATCAATGCGGATAAAAGTTGCGTACGCAAGTCGAGGTTTTGTTGTAATTTGGCGCGCACAGGGGATTCTACGACGTAATACGTCACACTACCGACAATGGCAATAAACATCGCAAGGTATAACCCAAGCGCTACCATACTTTTTTTCTTTAAAGACGACCGTATCTGCATAATTCTTTTATTGTTTTCTTTTCTGTTAAACCTAGTGTTTATCATCCATGACATCAAGCCTTTTTAGATTGAAGCTTGATTGGCACAAGTTCATTGGTACTATAAGCGCAAATATGTTCCCTTTTACGGTACCTCACTTTGACTTTACAAGATATTCTTGCGCTTCCAGAGTTGGAAGGAAAGCTAATCACAGAACACAAAACAATGGGCTTTGTCACTGCAATGGCAGCGGCACCTAATGTGTTAACCCCTCATGAGTGGCTACCGTTCTTATGGGGTGGCGAAGAAGTCGCGCCTTTTACGGATGGTGAGCAGCTAGAGAGCTACATTGAAGTTATCATCACGCTTTGGAATAAAACACGTCCTGAACTAATTGAAGGAACGTGGGTTTGGCCTGAAGCTTGCCAATTGGATGATGCAGAAGTGGTGAATACCGCTGCTCGCGATTTCTGTGAAGGCTTACTTCAAGGCTGGCAGATCGCCCGTGATGACTGGGAAACATTGATGCCTGAAGAAAGCGAAGACAACGCACTCGTGGGCGGTGTGTTGCTTTCACTGAGCATGCTTTACGATCCAGAAACGTCAATTGCGACACTTGCAGAGCAAGGCATCGAAGGCCTAGAGCAATTCGAAGAGATCTTTAACGCTGTTCCTGTAATGCTTTGCGGATTAACGCAGCGTGGTATTGCCCTGGCTGAAGCTCAATAAAAGTTAGCTTTATACATACCCAAAAGGCCTCACAATGAGGCCTTTTTTCGTTGTTGGACGAGATCAAAATTGTAGCTCTAGAAGCCTTTCCAATCGAAGTCATCAATTCGCTCGTCGGCGATATAAAATAGTTTAGTACCGCTGCTGACCACTTGGTCTAGTTCTGGGTTAAGTTCTATACCACTCCCCGTATCAATCGCGATCAGCGTTGCTTTGTACTTCTCTTTAAACACAGAGAAAATAGGCGCGACGGTGACAGGCTCAGCGTCTTCAGGGAAATACGTTGAATATTGTGTCATACCTCTTGTTGAGCTCAATAGCTCTTGATGAAGCGCACTTGAACCTGGGTCTACCGCAGCCTTTGCTAGCATCTCTGCACCCACAGCCGGAATACATTCAGAGTTTGGACAATGTTTGTGTAGCAGGTCGCTCAGCGCTTCATCTTTAAAATAAACCAGTAAGTGAGCTTTCGGATTTCGGTTAGCACAGTAAAGTGCTGCAGACAGGGTAATGTCGTCTTCTGGGTTATCAATCAGGATGCAACTCGCAGACTCAATACCCGTTTTCTCCATCTCTTTGCCATCTGTGTAGCTGTTTACTTTAACGAAATTGATTTCACCGGGTAACGGGTTTTCGATATCTGAACGAGTACATAATACGATTGGTCGCTTACCCGTTTCTTCGTGTTGCAGCATGCGGATGAGGTGAATAGTTCTTTGTTCATTCCATCCCAACATCAAAATGTGGTTGTCCACTCTAACTCTCCTTTTCCCTAGCAAGCCCGCTCGCCAATATTCAACACCTTCTGTTGCCACTTTACCGAGTAATGCGGCAAAAAGGCTGAGTCCACCCGGAATCACAAATAGAATGACTATCCACTGCCCCGCAGCTGTGGTTGGTGACAAATCACCATAACCAACTGTAGAAGCCGTCACCACCAAGTAGTAAGCAAATACGGTAACCGAACTGGTTAAATCTGTTTCACCCGCCAAATACAGCATCGACCACGATAGAACTATGTAGCCAAGAAAAGTGAACAGTAAGTTTTTGCCATTCAAAACAAAGATGTTTGCTTTGATCCAGCGTTTGAGTTGTAACCAGATTATCATTCGAGCCTCTAATCCATTTCTCTTAGTTACATGCTAGAAAAAATACGCGATATCAACAAGATGTATCTTAAGAAAAAGGCACATGAACCCAAAACAATACCAATAGTCGACAATTAGGTGCAAAAAGGCTTAGAAATATATACAAACAATTTCTTGGAGTTAATCAAACCTGACGAGGTTCGCATACCAATGTATAAGCTTTACCCTGCTTAAAAAAGAAATACACACATAGAATTAGTGCTTCACCAAACACCTTTTCTCCGCGTTCACACAGTTGAAAATGTGCCTCGCCTTTATCCATATCGATACTCATTAACTTTGAGTCACTGAACTCTAAGTAAGTCTTAACATGGGGGTAGATGGCTTTAAAAATACTTTCCTTAGCAGAGAACACTAAGGTGACAAACCATTGGATGGGAAGGTGAGTCCTGGCTAAGTGCTTTATTTCTTGAGGGCTAACAAACATAGGCATGAGTGACATAACCTGGTTTTCGTTGATGAGCTCTTCAACATCCAAACCAACAAGGCTCACGTCGCTTAATGAACTGACCGTCGCTACCGCTAGATCATCGGTATGAGAAATGCTTCCAATCCAACCCTCGGGCCAAACCGGTGATCGGTGTTCACCGATGGGCAGTTCGAGGCAATCACACCCTTCAATGCGTAATGCGTGCAATGCCGCCCTACGACCGGCAATAAACTCCGCTTTTCGTTTAGTCACTGCACGCTTCATTTCATTTGGTAACGCGACGTCAAGTTCTTGAAAAAGGCAATCTGTATACCTTTGTCGTTCAAAGTGGTACTGCCAAACCTTAATATTTTGCGAGCCAAAGGTGAGCAATTGCAAAAAAGTCATACGAGTTACTTCCCCAGAGGCACAATTAATGGAGTATGACTTACAGGATCATCAATAATAACGCTATCTAAGCCAAATACTTGCTTAACGAGTTTAGCGTCAATTAAAGATTTAGGTTCGCCTTGTGCGACAATTTCTCCACCAGCAAATGCAATCAGATGATCCGCATAACGACAGGCTTGATTCAAATCATGCAGCACGGCAACGATAGTGTGCTTTTTCTCTCTATTGAGGCTTCGGAACAACTCCAACAAATCGATCTGGTGTGCAACGTCCAAATAAGTTGTCGGCTCATCAAGTAATACTATCGGTGTCTTTTGCGCTAATACCATGGCGATCCAAACTCGTTGTTTCTGACCTCCTGATAGTTCATCGACCTGCCTCTCAGCTAAATCGATGACACCAGTATCTTCCATCGCTTGGAAGACCGCCTCTTGATCATCTGAGCTCCATTGCTTGAACAGTTTTTGATGCGGATAGCGACCTCTTGCCACCAAATCAACGACTCGAATCCCTTCAGGAGCTTGTGAGCTTTGTGGCAGTAACCCTAACTCTCTCGCCAACTCTTTAGCTGGCACCTTTTGAATATTCTGACCATCAAGACAAATTTGACCTTGAGAAGGTTTCAACAAACGGCATAAGCTTCTCAATAAGGTAGACTTTCCGCACCCGTTGGGTCCGACAATGACCGTAAATTTATCTTCAGGAATATGAAGTTCAAGACTTTCACAAATAACGCGATTCTCGTATGCAAGTTTAAGGTTATTTCCGTTTAGTCGAGAGGTAATGTTGGATTTAATCGGTGTCGATAGGCTCATAAACTTCTGATTCATTTAAGTTAAACAATATCCCCTAAGTAACCTTTAGCTATTTGCTTATTTAGCGGTTTGATTACTTAACTAATTAGCTCTAGCTATTCAGTTACTTGGGAAAGCGCAGCATCAAGAATAGACTTGATGCTGCTCAAGGTTACGCATGGTTTCTTCGGGGCTAAAATAGGCAGCGTTACACGATTTCAAGTTCAGTTGGGTACCCCATAACCAATTGGACCAACTTGTCACTTTTGAGTACTGATCTAACTCGGTAAAACGAGTTTTGCTTTAACACTCATATACTTGACAAATAATCGGTAAACTTAAGAAGTATCGCTCTCATTAGTCGTATGCGTACCTATGCCTAAAACTGGCGAGATCGGGTCAATAGCCAAATTAAATATATGCCACCAACAATACCCGTCATCCTGCCTATGGGCACGCTTGCTTGAAAAGGCAACCATTGAATTAAAACGTCCGCAGTTAAGACCAACAACGCGCCCATAAGAGCTGAGGAGAACAAGGATAATGCTCGCGACTTTCTCAATCGACCAACTAATTGAGGAGCAGCAAGGGCAATAAAGGCAATAGGCCCAGCAGCTCCTGTCGCGAATGCGGCTAAGACCACAGCACAGAAAATCATAGAAAGACGGACTCGCTCTACTCGGATACCCAGCTGAGTTGCGATGTCATCCCCCATCTCTATCATGGCAAGCGCACGCTTTAGCATCATCATAAAAGGGAGGAGGAGAAATACCCCTATAAGTACAGGATAAACATGTGTCCATGTCCTAGCATGCAGTGATCCTGCAAGCCATAGATTAGCCAAAATGGCATTGTCCAAATTACCCTTAACTAACATCAGGCTGTTCAGCGCACTCAAAATGGACCCGATCCCAATACCAGTGAGTATTAAGCGATACCCTCCAACCACTCCTGCTTTTACCGCGAGTAAGTAAACGATAACGGCCGTGATTACTCCGCCGACTATCGCCGCGATTGCAACTTCTATTGCCCCTTGCTCAAACAAAACTATTTGAGCAATTGCACCGGTCGCAGCCCCCGTAGTGAAGCCAATGACATCTGGAGAACCAAGAGCATTTCTTGATACCGATTGAAATACCGCACCAGAAATGCCTAACGCAGCCCCAACAAAGACCGCAGTAAGAACCTTAGGTAGTCTTATGTTAAGAATTATTCGCTCTTTTACGCCCCCCTCTCCAACCCCAAGAATGATATCGGCCACTTGAGGCAACGAGATATTAAACTTACCCAATGTCATGGAATAAGTTGCAATAGCGCAAACTGATATCAACAAAATCAAAGCGACAAGTATATGAGACGGTTGATAACAGAAAGAAAACTGACCGAAGCGTACAATACTTCCCGAGCCAGAATTTTGAAGAGTGTAAGGCTCAATCATCATAGGGGAGATATCTTCCAACGTTTCACTAAGAATACAAAGAATGGCCCACCGATTAGAGCAATCATAATGCCTACACTGATCTCATTGGGATACCCGACGATCCGGCCTAGCACATCGGCGACAACCGCCAGAATGGATGCAATCAGTAAAGAGAAAGGCATCAACCATTTATGATCCGGCCCCGCCGCCATCCTTGCAATATGAGGGGCAGTAAGACCAACAAAGCTGATAGGACCAGCAGCCGCAGTAGAAGTCCCCGCTAAAACCACAATAGCAATAGAAGCAAAACACCATATTTTGATCGGGTTAACACCTAAGGCGTGACCAATATCGTCCCCTAACGAGACAGTATCTAAGGCTTTACTTAATGAAAATGCGATTACTAATCCAATGGCTATTAACATGGAAGCCGGGATCAAGACATCGTAACCTCGCCCTTGAAATGACCCCACAGCCCAATGTCTATATTGTTCAAACACCATTTCATTACTGTTTATTGTGATCATATGAGTCAGTGCAAGCAACACAACCGACAAAGCTGTTCCCGCCAATACAACTCTTACAGGGTTAACCCCTTTATTTACCCCAGCAAGGGCAAACACACCCGCTCCGGAAACAGTCGCCCCAAGTAAACCAAACCACATCACATAGGCCATATCATGGATGCCCAGAAAGGCTATCGCTGAGACTATGGCAAATGTCGCCCCCGCATTGACACCGAGTATCCCAGGGTCTGCTAATGGGTTACGAGTTAAGCCTTGCATGATAACGCCTGCAACACCAAGCGCACCGCCAACAACTAAAGCTAACAAGGTGCGTGGAATTCGAAGATGGACAACCAATAGATGATCACTGTTGGTTGGATCAAAAGAAAAAATCGCATCCAAAGTCACTACCGGCGATATGTAATGCGTGCCGATAAATAGGCTAAAACACGAGGTAAAAAATAACAACACGAATCCCGCCATCAACCATCGTCGTCGTTGTCCATTTCTTATCTGTTCAAATGCTTCTGCAGGACCAGTAATACTTGTCATCACGGACATCCTTTACCCATTTTCCATTGGCATTAGCCATTAACCTGCATTTGTATCTCGTTCAAAAAGCTGAACAATGTCATTAACGATTTCAGTGGCACTATACATATCGATACGAAATGAATTCTCACCTAGGCCAAAGACTTGTTTATTCTGGACGGACGGAAGGTTGATCAAGATTGGGTCATGCATGAATCGATTAGCGCTGTCATCACTCGCTTCTAGCAAAAATGTCGTATCAGCTTTAAGTTGAGTCAGCAGTTCAAAGTGGACGCGCATAAAGTCTGATAAAGGCACGGTGTTGTCATGCCATTGACGATTTTGCACTTCCATTTTGAAACCGAGGTCAGTGAGCAAGTCCGCATGAACGCCGTCCTCTAATGCGATAGCATTGGTTGCTCCAGGTCCAAAATACGCCACAATATTGGTTTCGCCTTCTGGTATCTGTAGTTTGTTTTTACTCTGGTTAACGAACAACTCAAACTGGCTAATTTTTTGTTGGGCTTGTTCTTCTAACCCTGTCGCCTGTCCAAGCCTCAAAGCTAAGTCTTGCCATGATTGTGCGGTGTAATCCAAAATAATGGTTGGTGCTATTTGCTTAAATTCAGCTATTTGATCTCTCGCCGAATCACCACCGCGCCATGCTACAACAATCAAATCAGGTTCATAGATATAGGCAGACTCTAAATCAACGCTGCCGGCAGGCCATGCCTTTTCCACGCTTCTCTGTTCAGCAATATCTGCCCATTGACTAAAAAATTTCCCTTCATAAGTGAGTGCTGTTGCGGCTAAAGGAGCATCAATCGCCAGTAGCGTCCCACTAATCGTCACCGAGGTAGAAAGGATTCGAGTTGGTTTAGATGGGATCACTGTCTGTGAGCCATCCGCATTAACGAAAGTCTTGGGATAAGTATTTTGAGATGTCATTTCGGCTTCTGCTAAAACAGAAGCCGAAGCTGAAATCAAAAACACAACAATGATTTTTAAAATTATATTGATTCTCATTTACTATTTGCACTTCATTTAGTCTGCGTTTAGTGAATTAAATGGTCTTGCTTTGGTGATTACTAAGTCAGGAAAATCACGGCTGAAACATCTGTAGAGTAAATTCAATAAAGCTGATTAGTACTCTTCATCCATAACTTCATGACGTTCATCATGGTACGCTTCTTCATCCTTACCTCGTTTCCAGTAAGGAATCGCATACATATCTTTTCTAGACAGCTTGTACTCTTGTTTAAGCGCTTTACGACACGCAATCACGCTTTCATTTTCACCCGCAACGAAAGCCGAAAGCGAGTGAGATCCATTAGGTGCAATTAAGCCGGAAATGGCTTTGCTCAATAGATATTGATCACTCTTTTCGTCTCTCATTAGCCACTTCAAAACCAGACCTTTCGGATGCTTAATATCATGTTTATCTGCAGCATCCTCTATCTCGATAAATACATAGCCTTGAGTGTCAGAGGGAAGACTCTCCAAAATAGCACTAATGGCTGGCACTGCTGTTAGGTCTCCCGCAATAATATGCCAATCTGCGGGTTCAATTAATGGCTCAGGCCCAGCAGGACCTACAACGCCAATTTGGAAACCTTGTTCTGCTTTAATCGCCCACCCACCGCCGGGAGAATCGGTTCCGTGGATCACGAAATCGATATCAAGTTCATTCACATCCGCTCGATAATTTCTGACGGTATAGGCTCGAGGCACGGGTTTATGCTCAGGCCAAATCACAGTTTCACCTTCTCGGTAGGGTAACTGTAAAACTTCACTCTCCCGATTGGGTAAAAACACTTTTATGTGTGTACCATTTTGGTCTTCAGGGAACCCTTTTAAAGAGTCGCCTGTAACGGTCACTCGCAGCAGATGCTTTGAGATCTTCTCTTTTCGAACAAAGTCCAACAACATCGGATATAAACGCACTGGTTGATCGCTCATCAATCTTCCTCTTAAAGATACAGTATTGAGGGGGAAGCATGACTTTGGTGGGAGCCTCTCCCAGTGATCAGAAGGTTACTCTTAAAGCCTCGATGCTATGTTCTCAAAATAAATGCCTTGCTTTGAACAAGGCTTTTTATTTTATCTAACCGATTAGAAGTACAATTCTACTGAACCACCAATTTGGCGAGGTGCTTGCTTCGTAATATCGTCTCCACCGAAATTAAATGTTTCTTTCTGAGAATCAAACAAGTTTGTAGCGAATAAAGACATACGTCCGTTAGTAAACACATAGGCAACTTGTGCATTTGCAACCCAGTAAGCATCAATACTCTGGTTCGCTGAGTTTTCAACGTCACTGAAGTACCCTCCAGTATAATTCGCATTACCACTCAACTCGAAATTCTCAGCAAACATGTATAAAGCACCGAAGCTTGCAGTCAATGAAGGAGCACGGGCGAGCTCTTTTGAGTCATTAGCATGATCTTTGTAGCTTGTTTTTAACAAACCAAGTGAAGCTAACAGCTCTAGGTTAGATGTTGTTAACCAACGGCTTCCTAGCTCTGCACCATAAGTATATGCCCCATCAACATTATCAACTTTCACATCACCTTGCGATGAAGTCTCCAATACTTGGAAATTATCATAGTCGTTATAGAAGACGTTAGTGGTTAACTCAAGTTCATTATCTAGTAGACTATGGCGAGTGAAGAATTCATAGTTCCAAACGTATTCGTCTTCATACGTATATGAAGAAAATGCCCACGTTTGATTATTAAAACCAACACCTCCACCTCCAGAGTTAAAGCCTTTAGCCGCTCGTATACCTACGGTTTGATCTGATTCAGGCTTATATGCAACTTCAAGTTTAGGAAGGAATACATTTGATGTTTCATCATAATCTAAGCCGAAAGGACCTGGGGCAACATAACGTTTCTTGTCTTCACGCTCGAATCGCCCTGCCGCTACAACTTCGATGCTCGGCATCACCAAGTAAGTCACTTCAGCGAATGCCGAAATAGCGCGATTATCACCTTCCATCGGAATAGATGATCCGGTCTGTTCAAATACGTCGTTATCTTCAGATTTGAAGTAGCGTAAACCAAACAAACCAGAGAGATCTTCGCTGAGCGAATCAAATCGAACCAAAGGCTCTATTTGGAACTCGTTACCCTTCGATTTGAAATCCTGTTTTCTTCCTGCAGGGTCAGTGATTCTGTCGTACGTACGATCGGTATAAATCAAATTATTTTCAAACACTAACGTATCTGAGATGTCATAAGACACATCCCAAATACCGCTTGTTGACTGGGTTTTGTAAATTGCTCTATTAATATTTGTTTGCTGAGATTCAGATTGAGGCCCAATAGTATCCATATGGGCAATCGTTAGCGTCGTCTTGAACCCTGGAAGACCTTCAGGTTCGAGTAAAAACTTACCTCGGGCAGTGGTCATCTCAATGCGATTAGGGTCACCGACAGGTTCATAGGAAGTAAGGTCTGCATAACTACTGCGTTTTTGCTGATCAACACTCAATCTAAAGGCTAATTGATCTTCCAGTATTGGCGCTGAGATAACCGCAGCGGTCTGAGAATAGTCTTGTTGACCAATAGCAGCCTTTACTTTGCTCTCAAAATCGTAAGTCGGATCATTAGATTTTAAAACGATTGCACCAGCGGAGGCATTTCGACCTTGAACATAGCTTTGCGGCCCTAGATAAACTTCCGCTTGCTGCATATCCCATAAAGAGCGAGGGCCAAACGCGACTTCAGAATAGCTGAGTGAACGTCCATCAATTGAAAGGTTCAACCTTGGCATAGACCCACCAAAGGCTGCTAGGCCACCGAACGAAGGACCTGAACCATCAACACCACGAATCGATGGTAGGTTATTACCCTGACCTGAATCTACAATGTTTGGGATTAGCTGCAGCAGATCATCAACCTCAGATGCACCTGGAGTACTCGCGATACGGTCTTCATCATACACATGCACGCTTGAGCCAGTATCATAAATCGAACGTTCTATTTTCTCACCGTATACTGTGACTTCAAAAATAGTTTTATCTTCACTAACGGTAGTTTCATTATTTTTGTTTGCCGCGGCAAAAGCTTGACCACTTACACAAAGTCCCATGATAACTAAAGATAAGGTGCGTCGTTTGAATCTGCTATTTCCTAGCTCATTCACTGCCACGGGGCGGAATGCTGTCATTTAAAATTCTCCTTGATATAACATTAACTTTAAGTGACTCATGTAACTGCATATAAGGAGAACTAGGGAAGACATTCAAAGGTGTTAAAAACACAACAACTCAAAACGAGTAAGATCTTTACTTCCTCTGCTCCTTATTGACCACTGCTTTAATACATAAGCCAAAATTCCGACTAAAAATCGTCACATTGGACAAGCCCTGAAATCACTCAACGAATAAGTTGAAAAATGAACATCCTTTCAATGTCCTGACGAATTTCAACCGTACCTTATCGGTTGCATATTTAAATGTAAAGCATTCTCATTTGATATTGATAACAATTATCATTATTGCAATATCCTAAGTCGAGAATTCTGATTTTTGATGGTTAGGGCAGCTAACGAGTGCCCCATTCATGAAGAGGGATTGAGACAAAAATTTGAAAAATAAGACAGAATTATGCTTATGTAGAGCTAATCGAAGACAGAGTTAAGAGCTTTAGAGAGGTACTTTAGTAGATGATTGGCATGCTGAGTACATAATCCTACTCAACTCTGAGCTGCTAAGCGGTAGCCTACCATTCCGCCATCATTGACACCAAAAATAGAATATTGCTCTATCCCTAAAGCGCCTAGTTCGGAATGGCTATAACTGAGTCGTGAACACTCTATCTCAGACTTACCATATTCATGAAAATCAGGACTTGTTAACTGATAGATATTGGATTGTCTATAGGGTAACCCGTTCTTTACTATTATAGGTATTGCTATTGGTGGTATTGTTACGATTGGTAATATCTATTGCAAACAGCAGCTAATGAGATGAGATTAAGTTAACTTAAGTCTAATACTCAGGTACAAAAAAACCAGCACTATTGGCTGGTTTTTCGTACGTTAGATAAAAGAACGGCTTACGCGTTACCTTTTACCTGCACATTTAACTGCTCTGCAAAATCTAGCATACGGTTCAATGGAATAAGAGACTTAACGCGTAATTCGTCAGAAACGAAGATTTCATGTTGCTCACCACCATGCTCTAGTGCATTTTCAATCGCTTCAAGGCCATTCATAGCCATCCAAGGACAGTGTGCGCAGCTGCGACAAGTTGCACCAGCACCCGCAGTCGGCGCTTCAATCAGTTCTTTTTCAGGAACCAATTGCTGCATCTTGAAGAAAATACCTTTGTCAGTCGCGACAATCATCTGTGGATGAGGCAGCTCTTTCGCTTTCTTGATCAGTTGGCTTGTTGAACCCACAGCATCAGCCAGTTCAACAACACTTGCCGGTGATTCTGGGTGAACCAAAATAGCGGCTTCTGGATATACCGATTTCATTTTCTTCAGAGCATCCGCTGAGAACTCATCATGAACGATACACTCACCTTGCCAAAGCAACATGTCAGCGCCAGTTTGATTTGCGATGTAAGAACCTAGGTGACGGTCTGGGCCCCAAATAATGGGTTTGCCTTCAGCATCTAAGCTTTCAACAATTTCTAAAGCGATGCTCGACGTAACGACCCAGTCTGCACGTGCTTTAACAGCCGCAGAGGTGTTCGCGTATACAACCACTGTGTGGTCGGGGTGAGCATCACAAAATTCTGTAAACTTATCCGCAGGACAGCCAAGATCAAGTGAACATTCAGCTTCAAGCGTTGGCATTAAAATGCGTTTTTCAGGGGTAAGGATCTTTGCAGACTCACCCATAAAACGAACACCAGCGATGATCAAAGTGCTTGCTGAATGACGGTTACCAAACTTAGCCATTTCTAATGAATCGCCAACGAAACCACCAGTTTCTTCTGCCAGAGCCTGAATTTCAGGATCGGTGTAGTAGTGTGCAATTAGAACTGCATCTTTTTCTTGAAGTAGTTTTTTGATGTTTGCGATGTGGGCCTGTTTCTGAGCGTCGCTCAATGGAACTGGCTTAGGCGGAAACGGGTAAACTGTATCGATTTTATCTAGTATATGACTCATTGCTCTTGCTCTACGCAACTTCTTCCGAGGATTAGAGTATTCTACACAGGACAGCGATTGGGATCAAAAAGGATTGGTTGCAAGCGGTGACTAGCTAATACTTAAAACGCATAAACAAGGTGATGCGTTGGCGTCACAAACCTACTGAGTAAATATTAAAAGGAAGTAAGCAGGTATAAAAAAGAGGTACCTGAGCACCCCTATTTTGTTTTATAAGTGGGTTTTAGCCACTTTAGCCGAAGCACTGTTTGGGTACTCGGTAACGACTTGTTGGTAATATTTCTTAGCTTGCGTCGCGTTGTTGTTGCGTGCAGCTATGTCACCAAGCTTAACCAGTGCATCTGCTCGCTTATTTGAGTCTTTGTATGACACAACAGCGGCAAAGCTCTTCACGGCTTCTTTATCTTGCTTCTTAGCAAAATAAAGCTGACCTAACCAGTAGTGTGAGTTAGGTGTGAAGGTTGAATCTGGGAAGTCTTTTTGAAACTTTTGAAATGCTGCGATAGCACCCGTGTAGTCTCGTTGCTTTAGAATCATATCTACAGCATTTTGATAAGCGGTTTGCTCATCCACATCAGTACTGAACGTACCAGAAGCGTCTTTAGAGCCTTCGCTCGCCGCTACTGCTACCGTTGCTGTTCCTGCTGCTTTCACCTCGCCTCTTACACGATCCAGTTCAATGAACAGTTCACGTTGGCGCTCTAGCATTTGCTTCATATCGTAACTGTTTCGTTCCAGCTCACCACGAAGTTCACTGATCTCCAGTGCCATGTCGTCGATTTGCTGTTGCATTTGAAGCTGAACGAGATTGCGATTTTGAAGCAGGCGCTCTAAACGCTCAATATCTGATTCGTTAGATGCAGACGCTGCTCGAGAGGAAGATGATGAATTGGTTGCGGTGCTATTGAGATCGGATACTGGAGCTGGTGCAGCGAACGTAGTGTTCGCTGCACTTGCCAGTAACGAAAGCAAAATGACTCGCTTTGTGTTACTGAACATGAGGCAATTCCTCAATTATATAGTCTACTAAAATTAGTAAACTAGTACTGCGCGACGGTTTTTAGCGTACACATCTTCAGATTGACCTAGAAGAAGTGGCTTCTCTTCACCGTAGCTTACGATAGAGATTTGGTCTGCTTGAACACCTAGAGCTTGTAGGTATTTCGCTACAGCTTGTGCACGACGCTCGCCAAGTGCGATGTTGTACTCAGGAGTACCGCGTTCGTCAGCGTGACCTTCAATAGTAACGTTCATGTCAACGTTGTTGCTTAGGTAAGCTGCGTGAGCTGCTAGAATTTCTTCGTAGTCGCCAGCGATAGTAGAGTTATCGAATGCAAAGTAGATTGTTTGAGTTTCGCGTAGCGCTTGCTCTTTAAGCTCTTGCTCAGACAGTTGAGCGTTAGCATCAATTGGCGTTACAACAGTTGTGTCTACGTTGCCTTCTGAACCTGAAGTTGTTTGGTTGCTTTCAGTACCTGAAGTTGCAGATGTTGCTTCATCAGTTGAGCTACATGCCGTTACTGCCATCACTGGTAGTGCAATCATCAAGCCTTTAAGAACTTTGTTAAGTTGCATCTTTTTTTCCTTACGTTATCAAACTTAGTTTCTACAGCGACTAAGTGCTATAGATAGTTAATTGCCACAATAGTTAACACTATCAATAGCTAAAAGAATGTATCACTCTAACTAGAGGAACGGTGACCATGCAGGCGCTCTTACACGTCCGTTGGTTGCCGGTAATCTAGCTTTAAAACGGCCATCGATAGAAACCATCGATAGTACGTTAGTTTTGTTGTAAATAGAGCTATAGATAACCATACCCCCATTTGGTGCAATACTTGGAGATTCATCTAACAATGTCTTTGTTAGCACCTGAACCGCACCGGTTTCCAAATCTTGCTTAGCCAAGTTAAAACCTGAGTTGCTACGATTAACCATGATTAGGAATCGACCATCAGGGGTGATCTGGCCACCTAAGTTTTGGCTACCTTGCCAAGTAATACGAGATGTCGAATTATTGGACAAATTTACATTATAAATCTGTGGTTTACCACCACGATCCGATGTGAAAATAAGAGACTTGCCATCTGGGTACCAGAATGGTTCCGTGTTATTAGAACGGCCGCGGGTAATTTGAGTCAGCTTACGGCTAGCAAGGTCAAGTGTGTACACCTGAAGGCTGCCTGTTTTAGACAATACCAATGCCAATGTTTTACCATCTGGCGAGAATCTTGGCGCACCATTATGACGAGGGTATGACGTTACTTTCTCACGCTCACCCGTGTAAATATTCATGATGAATATTTCAGCTTGGCCATTTTGGAAACTCACATAAGCAAGCTTTTTGCCATCTGGTGACCATGCCGGTGACATTAGAGGTTGCTTAGAACGAAGCACCAAGCGCTCGTTAAAACCATCGTAGTCAGCAACACGAAGTTGGTATGGGTATTTATCTTTGTCGTTCACTACCACATAAGAAATACGAGTTAAAAACGCGCCTTTCTCACCAGTTAGTTCTTCATACACTAAATCAGAAATACGGTGTGCGTACTCTCTCAAGCGTTTACCCGGAACCGTCGCTTTCTTATTGAACAACACGTGATCTTTAGAAAGTACTAATTGGCCTTCATCGCTGAGTGCACGGCTTTGTCCTTTGGTCAGTTGACCACGAACAATGTCAATCAACTGGTAGTTGACTACATATTGCCCTTCAGCATTTTTAGTGATGCTACCGGTTAGCAATGAATCAACGCCTAAGTTAGTCCAAGCATCAAAATCCACCTCACTTTCGCTGTAAGGCGTCTGTGGCATCTTGCTTGTTGCAACTGGGCTGAATTTACCACTGCGTTGTAAGTCAGAAGCAATAACCGCTGATACATCGTGTGGCAATGGCTCTGCACCTTCCCAACGGAAAGGGACAATAGCGATAGGTCTTGCGGAGTTAATACCGTCTGTAATAACCAGCTCCAGTGCCGCGTGTGCAAACTGGCTGCTTGTAGCTATTAAGAAAACAAAACTCAGTAATAGTTTCTTTAACACAAGTTCGTCCTTTTACTCTGGTGATACAGTTAAGTTAATGTCTTTCAGTGATTTCACAATGTCTGGGTCTTTCGGCAACGGGTAAGATTGCACTTGTGCCACAGCACGCTTGGTTGCTGCACATAAACGGCTATCGCCATCTAAGATACTTAAGCTACCCAATATCGCGTTAGAGCCCGTTGGAATCAGCTTAAGGTTCACTCGACATGAGCGTCCTCTATAGCTGTCTTCTAACAACAGGTTCTGCTGAATCAGTTGGGTATAAATAGCGCCGTAACGCTGTGCTTCATCACTAATAAACTGTTGTCTTGCTGAAGAGTTTTGAGTCGATTCAGTCTCCAGTCCAGCAAAGATGTCGTTCAATGCTGCTTCTTGCTGTTTACGCTCTTTTTCAGCTTTTGCTGCAGCTTCTTTTGCTTTGCGCGCTTTCTCCGCTGCGGCTGCCGCTTCTTTCTCTTTCGCTACACGTTGCTTTTCAGCACGTTCAGCGGCTTCTTTTTCTTTACGAGCTTTATCTGCAGCTTCTTTCGCGGCCTTTTCTTTTGCCACGCGTTCTTGTTCAGCTTTAGCAATCGCCACTTCTTTGGCTTTGCGCTCTTTTTCCGCTTTCACAACCGCTGCTTCTTTCAATTTACGATCAGCTTCTGCTTTAGCGGCTTTCTTTTGTTCTTGCTTTAAACGAGCCTCTTCAACTTTACGTTGTTTTTCATTCTCAACTCGACGCTTTTCAGCTTCGCGAGCGGCTTTCGCTTCTTTGGCTTGCTTTTCTTTCAGCTTTCGAATGTTCTCTTCTTCAGCTTTACGATTTTTTTCAAGTCGTTCGCTTTCGCGTCTTAGTTTGTCTAGACGCTCTTGCTCTTTCTTACTCGCTGCTTCTCTTTGCTGGCGAATCTGTTGAGCTTGTTGGCGAACCAACTGAGGATCAATCACCACGGCTTGAACCATCTGCCCAGTAGGCTTTGGTTCCGACATCGTGAAATCCGCCCCCCAAATAAGCGCAACGAATAAGATGACGTGCAGCCCAAGAGAGATAAGAAGCGGTGATCTAAAATTATTGGATTTCTTATTATTCGCTTTCATGAATGCTACGGAGCTATTCCCTTATATCCGTTAATAGGCCAACCTTTGGCACACCTGCACGGCTTAATTCATCAAGTAATAAAACCACTTCAGCGTAAGGCGTTGCGGCATCACCACCAACCGCCACTGGAGAGTTTGGCTTAAGAGACAGCTCGGCTTTCACTCTGACGATAATGTCTTCCATTGATAAGCCACGCTGTACTTCTTCGTTATTCACACTCAAACCAAGCTCACCGTCTTTGTTCACTTCAACGATAATAAAGCTCGCATTGTCGTCACCCAATAGATCTTGTGCAGACTGAGCCGTTGAAGCCTTAGGCAATTCAACGTCTACGCCTTGAGTAACGAATGGCGAAGTCACCATAAAAATAATCAGCAAAACAAGCATAACGTCGATGTAAGGTACAACGTTAATCTCTGCTGTCATTTTGCGTTTTTTAGGTTGGTATCCGGCCATCTATTATTCCCTGCCAGCCATCGCTTGACGGTGAAGAATACTGTGGAACTCTTCAGAGAAAGTCGCATAGTTGTGCTCTAGCTTACCGACTCGACTGCTAAAGCGGTTGTAAGCCATAACAGCAGGAATTGCTGCAAATAGGCCCATTGCTGTCGCGATCAGTGCCTCTGCAATACCAGGAGCAACCATTGCTAATGTCGCTTGCTTCACTTCACCTAATGCGATGAATGAGTGCATGATGCCCCAAACCGTACCAAATAGGCCGATGTATGGACTGATAGAACCGACCGTTGCTAGGAAAGGTAAGTTGGTTTCTAGCTCGTCTACTTCACGGGCAACCGCTACGCGCATTGCACGGCCAGTACCTTCCATAATGAAGTCAGGAGATGTTGCATTCGATTTACGAAGGCGAGCAAACTCAGTAAAGCCTGCGTAGAAAATTTCTTCAGTACCAAAAAGCTCGTCTTTGCGCTTATTGCTCTCTTGGTACAGTTTTGCGAGATCAACGCCTGACCAGAACTTATCTTCAAATACGTCAGTTTGTTTAGAAGCTTGAGATAATACTTTACTTCTTTTTATGATCATTGCCCAAGAAACAACAGACATGCCCATAAGAATCAGCATGACCATCTTAACTAGTAAGCTAGCTTCTAAAATTAGGCCTAAGATTGAGATTTCAGCAGTCACTATTCGTTAGCTCCGTGAGAATAAATGTTGGCATTGCTTTGGGTTTCATTTTTTGATTATCGATACATGCTACCTTAACCATTGCTTTACACAATGCCTTGCCATCAGGATTTACGATCTCTTGACAGAAGACCAAGGTAGCTCGCTTCAACTCGTAAATATTTGTAATGACTTGTAAAGAATCATCAAGTCGCGCACCTTGAATAAAATCAATGTCCATATGTCGGACTACGAAACCGATATTTTGTTCTAACAAGACTTGCTGAGAGACGCCAATTGAGCGCAACATCTCAGTTCGAGCGCGTTCGAAAAACTTAAGATAGTTTGAATGGTATACAACACCACCTGCATCGGTGTCTTCGTAATACACTGTCACTGGCCACGTAAATGGCTTAGATATTCCCTGCAATTTGATACCACAATCCAAAACGATAAAGATCTCACTATAACCTAACTCCTTATCATTAATAGTATATCGCTGTGAATTTTTTGATTTAATAGACGAAAAAAAAGGCCATCTGTATAAGATGACCTCTTTTTGGCTAAAAACCCAACAAGTATAAAGGTTCACGTTGTTATGAACCTAAATCCTTTGCCTTTTATAGAAGGCGCAGCGTCGTTAGGTAGAGCAAAATTGTGAGTGAAACGTATGGGCTAAACAGTAGCTGCCACATCCAAGCTCTAGGCTTAAATCCGATACCGTAAACCATGCTTGAGCACACTGCCCAAATGAACATTGGCCCGATGATCGCGTTAAAGCCACCGATACTTGTCGCATACGCTTCAGGATCCCACATCACTAAACCAACATGCATGAAACCCAATACGAGGGATAAAACTCTTAACAGAATCTTATCCATTGGTTGATGCAGTTTAGCGATTTGCTCCGCGAGATTACTCACTGTCTTTATCCATCATTTCTGAATGCTCTAACCATAGAGCATTGATGATGCCGAATGCACATGCTAGAAGTACACCCAAAATCCATGCGAAATACCACATAAAATTTCTCCTAAGTTATTTAACTTCTAGCTTAGTAAGCTGAAACGTCGTTATCTTCGATGTGTTTCTTATCTAGACGACCGAACATTTTGTAGTATGTCCAAGTTGTGTAGCCAAGAATCACAGGAACCATTACCGCCGCAACTCCGGTCATAAGACCAAGCGTTAGCTCACTCGCTGTTGAATCCCACATAGTCAAACTATGGCTAGGGTTCAGGCTTGATGGCATTACGAATGGGAACATTGCAAAACCAGCCGTTAAAATAACACCAGCGTTAGATAGGCTTGAGAACAAGAATGCGAAACCACCACGCTCAAAGCGAGATGCAATCACAGCAAGCAGTGGCATTACTACACCAAGAATCGGTGCAGTCCACATTGCTGGATACGTTTCGAAGTTTGTCATCCAAGCACCAACTTGAAGTGATACTTCTTTGTTTAGTGGGTTTGAATCAGCAAACGTATCGATAGTGCTTGTAATAACATAGCCTTCGATAGATTGAACCCAGAAACCACCAATAATGAACAGAGCAATAGCAATTAAGCCAGTGATCTGAGCAACGTTACGAGCGCGACTGTGCAGCTCTTCTGTTGTCTTCATTTGAAGCCATGTTGCACCTTGCATCACGAACAACATTAGAGCCAACACACCACAAAGCAATGCAAACGGGTTTAGCAGAGCGAAGAACGTGCCATGGTACTTAGACATCATAAACTCGTTCAGGTCAAATGGAACACCTTGTAATAGGTTACCAAATGCTACACCGAAGATGATTGGTGGTACTGTGCCACTAAAGCAAAGTGCGTAGTCCCAAGTTTTGCGCCATTTTGGATCTTCGATCTTAGAACGGTAATCAAGAGCAAGTGGTCGTAACCAAAGCGCTGCTAACGTCGCGTACATTGCGAAGTAGAAGCCAGAAAACGACGTTGCGTAAACCAGTGGCCATGCAGCAAACAATGCGCCACCCGCAGTGATAAGCCAAACTTGGTTACCATCCCAGTGAGGGGCAATCGTGTTTAGCATAATACGGCGTTCAGTGTCGCTCTTACCGATAACAGGAGAAAGAGCTGCAACACCCATATCGAAGCCATCAGTTACGGCGAAACCAACCAGTAGAACACCGATCAATACCCACCAAATAAGTCGTAAGCTTTCGTAATCAAACATAATATTCCCTCACTTATACTTCGACTGAACGGCTAACTTTGTCTTCAACAGAGTTATCGTTTTGTTCGAAGTGGTAACGGCCTGTCTTTAAGCTACTTGGACCTTTACGTGCGAATTTCAGCATTAGGTAAACTTCAGCAATCAAGAACACTGTGTACAGTGCAAGAATCGCGAATAGAGAAGTCCAAAGCTGTTCAATAGTCAGTGCTGATGCAGCAACGTTAACCGGTAGGATTTCACCAACCGCCCATGGCTGACGACCAAACTCAGCAACGAACCAACCTGCTTCAATCGCAATCCAAGGAAGTGGGATTGAGAATAGCGCCGCTTTAAGTACCCATGGTTTTTGTTCGATCTTCTGACGACACGTTTGAACAAACGCCGCACCGAATACAAACAGCATGATGAAGCCACAAGCAACCATCAGACGGAATGACCAGAATAGAGGCCAAACAGTTGGGATAGAATCATCCGCAGCCATTTGGATTTGGTCTTCTGTTGCATCAACAACGTCGTCTGTGTAGCGCTTAAGAAGCAGACCGTAACCTAGGTCACCTTTCACTTCGTCGAACGCTGCAATGTTTTCTTCAGACTTGTCGCCTGAACGTAGCTTTTCAAGTAGCTCGTATGCGTACATACCAGTACGGATACGATCAACGTGATCATCACGTAAGTCACGCAGGCCCGTTACTTCAGTATCAAGCGAACGCGTTGCGATGATACCCATTACGTAAGGGATTTTAATTGCGTAGTCAGTATTCATTGTTTCTTGGTTTGGAATACCAAAAACAGTAAATGCTGCTGGTGCTTCTTCAGTGTGCCACTCGGCTTCTACCGCAGCGAGCTTCACTTTTTGAACTTCACCAAGCTCGTAACCAGATTCATCACCTAGCACGATTACTGACAAGATCGCCGCCATACCGAAAGATGCTGCAATCGCAAAAGAACGACGAGCAAAGGCAAGGTCACGACCTTTAAGAATGTAGTATGAGCTGATACCAAGGATGAACATTGCACCCGTAGTGTAACCAGACGCTACTGTGTGTACGAATTTAACCTGCGCTACTGGGTTTAGGACAACTTCAGCGAAGCTCACCATTTCCATACGCATGGTTTCAAAGTTAAATTCCGCACCCACTGGGTTTTGCATCCAGCCGTTCGCTACCAAGATCCAAAGCGCTGAGAAGTTAGAGCCAAGAGCTACTAACCACGTTACCGCTAAGTGCTGACGCTTCGACAATCTGTCCCAACCGAAGAAGAAAAGACCAACAAAAGTAGACTCTAGGAAGAATGCAACAAGCGCTTCGATAGCCAGCGGAGCACCAAAGATGTCGCCAACATAGTGAGAATAGTAAGACCAGTTAGTACCGAACTGGAACTCCATGGTTAAGCCTGTCGCTACACCAAGAGCAAAGTTAATACCAAACAATTTACCCCAGAACT
The DNA here is from genome assembly GCF_021728015.1 of Vibrio sp. G-C-1. NCBI lineage: Bacteria > Pseudomonadati > Pseudomonadota > Gammaproteobacteria > Vibrionales > Vibrionaceae > Vibrio > Vibrio sp. G-C-1. The sequence goes on from NZ_JAKKCR010000021.1 coordinate 34,169, forward strand.
TAGTCATGTCCTTGTAAATTTGCTTGCCAGTCATTACATAAACTGACTCCATAATGGCAAGTAGAAATGCCATACCTAAAGTCAGTGGAACAAATAGGAAGTGATACATCGCTGTAAATGCAAATTGCAATCGCGACAGATCAACAACATCAATCATGGTAACTCCTTTGTGTCGGCTGAATGACACTTGTGTGATTATTCACCGCAAAAATCCATGTTAAAACAATTTGTGTAATTGTTATTACAAATTGAAATTTGTAGCAAAAACGTACCGTTATAGTTAGATTATTGTTAAGCATGAGCTAATATAGCTGGCGCTAATATTACTGGTAAAATCAGTATGTTTCAAAAGGTTTATAGGAGAACCTTGCGTTGATTTGTATCAATTTTATTCGAGCAAATTAGAGTTATTTTTGTACAATCATGATTAAAATCACACCAATTTAGCCTCTGTTAATAACAGCGCATGATATCTGTGACAAAAGCTCAGCACCACTTCAACATACAAATTACAACTACCTATAAAGTATTAACAAAAAATATGACAACTTATTTCATTTTTTGCTAGCTAAATCAAACCTGCAATCAAAGTTTTCATTTTTGACAGAGGCTATTCAGCCTTTTTATCGAATCGCTCAAAGAGTTGTTATTCAATAAAAAGCAAAAAATCCCAGCGCTTATGCAACTGGGATCTTTGAAAATGAATAATTTAACGATTAGACGGTTTATCTATTCCAAAGTGTAAATACGCTCTGTCGGTCGCGATTCGACCTCTTGGCGTTCTTTGTAAGTAACCTTGCTGAATCAAGTAAGGTTCCAACACATCTTCAATGGTGTCTCTCTCTTCACCAATCGCAGCTGCCATGTTGTCGATACCAACCGGACCACCACCAAACTTCTCCATGATCGCAAGCAGAAGCTTTCTATCCATGTAGTCAAAGCCTTTGGCGTCAACGTCCAGCATGTTGAGTGCTTTATCTGCAACGTCTGGGCAGATATGTCCATCGCCTTTCACTTCCGCATAGTCACGAACACGACGTAGTAGACGGTTAGCAATACGTGGTGTGCCACGCGCACGGCGAGCAATTTCTAATGCACCTTCAGACTCCAGAGATAGGCCAAGGCAATCTGCACTGCGCTGAACGATATTTTGAAGATCTTCTACTTTGTAGTATTCAAGACGCTGGGTAATGCCGAAACGGTCACGTAACGGAGACGTCAGTGAGCCAGCGCGAGTGGTTGCGCCAATCAAAGTGAAAGGAGGAAGATCAATCTTGATAGAACGTGCCGCAGGGCCTTCACCAATCATGATATCTAATTGGTAATCTTCCATTGCGGGATACAACACCTCTTCAACCACTGGGCTTAGACGGTGGATCTCATCAATGAACAGCACATCATTTTCTTCAAGGTTAGTCAGTAGCGCCGCAAGGTCACCGGCTTTCTCAAGAACAGGGCCTGAAGTGGTACGGATGCTCACATCCATTTCATTGGCAACAATGTTTGCCAACGTGGTTTTACCTAAACCGGGAGGGCCAAAAATCAACAGATGATCCAGAGCTTCATTTCGCATTTGAGCGGCTTGAATGAAAATCTCCATCTGGTTACGAACGTGGTCCTGACCTTGATAGTCGGCAAGTGCTTTAGGGCGTATTGCGCGATCAATGACATCTTCATCTTTAAAGACCGGATTATCCGGTGCAATCAGGCGATCGGCTTCAATCATAAATTCTGTTATTCCTAACTCTGCTCTTCCTGACTCTGCGCTTCTTGACTCTGTGTAAAGGCAAAGTGAATGAGTCTATTTTGTAGAACAAGTATATGAGGTATTAAACCATCGACTTCAGTGCTTCGCGAATCAATTGTTCACTTGTCATGCCATCTTTAGCCACTTGAGCAACAACTTTAGAGGCTTGAGTTGGTTTATAGCCCAGTGCAAGTAATGCGCTTACTGCTTCTTCTTCAGCATCGTGAACTGTTGGCATTGAGTCCATAGGCGCTGCATCCGTTGCAGGCGTAAACAGATCACCTGCTCCCCACCCTTTCAAGCGGTCTTTCATTTCAACGACAAGACGCTCTGCGGTTTTCTTACCCACACCCGGAAGTTTAACTAGCGTAGAGATGTCTTCACGTTCAACACTCTGAACAAACTGGCTAGCGGTCATGCCTGAAAGTATGCCAAGGCCTAGCTTAGGACCTACACCATTTGCTTTGATGACTTCACGGAACAGAGCACGCTCTTTTACCGTATTGAAACCATAAAGTAGCTGCGCATCTTCACGTACGACAAAGTGAGTGTAGATAATTGCCTCTTCGCCAACGTTTGGTAATTCATAAAAACAGCTCATTGGCATTTGTACTTCATAACCAACACCACTGACTTCGATTAGCAACTCTGGTGGCTGTTTTTCTATTAATGTACCGCGTAGGCGTCCGATCACAATTCACTCTCTTGATGGAATATTATTTGAGGGACAGAATATAAAAGAACTGGATGCTTATCCAGTTCTTTGTGTTTATTAAGGTGATTTATTTAAGCTTGCTTAGCTCGGGAAACCACACTATTCAGGCTTTCAACCAGTTCTTTTACCGAAGTAACATGGCCTGTTAATTCAGAACCATAATTGGCCACTAAACCCGATACTGATTTAGTTTCTGCAACACTCTGCGCCACCTCTGAACTCGCGAGATCGAGTTCTTTCAGAGAGCTCATCTGCATTGCCATAATATTGGTGAGCTGATTAACATCTGTTGAGATGGTTTGCACCTCTGAGATGATGCCGTTCATTTCATTCGCCGTAGTTTCAATAATGGCTCGACCGTTTTCTACTTCTTCTTTACTGCGATCTAACAAGGTTCGAATTTCTATTGCTGAATGACTGCTTTTCGCCGATAGCTCTCTCACTTGATCGGCCACCACAGCAAAACCTCGTCCTTGTTCACCTGCGCGAGCGGCTTCTATTGCTGCGTTGAGCGCTAATAGGTTGGTTTGTTCGGCTACGGAAGTAATCAAATCGGCGACTTTCATGATCTCTTGATTACTTTGAATGATCTGGCTGATGGCACTGGTTGAGGCTTCTAGTGACTCAGAGCTCTTTTGCGCTTTGGTTCCAACCGCTTCACTGCGCTCTTTCAGTTCACCCACAAATGAATTGGATTCTTCGATACCTTGAGTCATTTGATGTAGCTGTTGGCTCATCTGTTCTGCTGCACTCGCCTGAGATTCACAATTGATGTTCAACACCTCAACTTGAGCATGCAGATCTTGCGACTGCTGGTCTAAATGAACCGAAACACCTTGTAGACTCTCCGAATTCGAATTGGCTTGGTCGAGCACGATAGAGAGCTGACCTTCACTTTGCGTCGCTTGGTTTGCAACGTGTTGACTTTCTGAAATCGCATCCTCTGCCATTTCGATTGCCACCTCTTTTTGCTTAGCGGTAAAGGCTTGGGCAATGCAGATCACCACCAGCGGCATAATCACACCAGACCAAGTTTCTACCACTACCGCATCGGGGGTTAGCTCAAGTAGAGGAAATGCAAATCCATTGAGATGTGCTGAGGTCATTACCAGTGACACGCCGATAACCAGCCCACTCCAAACTAAGGCGACAATTCGGGTTCCTGATAAGAAAAAAGCAACCACTAACAAAGGCACCCAATAAGCTTGGGTGGAAGCCACAACCCCACCACTTTGATAGATGATGTTCAACGCGTGGACAGCCATGCCGACAAAACCAAAGTTAAGTGCAAGGCTTGGCTTACTCGTCACACGAAGTAGCAGTGCAGAGATCAGTTCGAATACGATAAGAAATACAGATGTGGCGATCAGAAGTTGCTCTTCGTGCTTAGTCCACTTGATTAAGCTATAGACACCTACGAAGAATGCGATAAAAGTGAAGAGTAATAAGATATCGGCTTGTCTGACTTCGTTGTTACTCCACCCATTGCTTTTAGGGAGAAACAGCGTGCGCCACAGCTTGATTGGGTTCATCAGTGATCATCCTTGATTAACTTGTTAGACCTCCGACCAATGTTAATAACATGTTAAATGATACGCAATGTTATTATCTGGGTTCTGTTCGAAAGATCTCATTTCATCAAGGATTTAGGTGCGTATTGTTTTGATATGAGCCAAACGGGGCGTAAGGCTCATCGAAAGAAAACTTCTAGAAAGCGATGGGGGGATTAACGGTAGCGTCCTTTTCTCGCACCTGTCGCTTTACCTGCCAGTGCAATCAAGGTTTTATTGGTGTTAGCGTGAGTGATCGCTACGCCGAGAGCATCGGCAGCATCAGCCTGTGGTTTGGCAGGTAACTTGAGCATGCTCATCACCATGTTCTGAACCATCGACTTATCAGCACCGCCATTACCTGTCACCGCTTGTTTGATCAAACGAGCCGCATATTCATGAACGGGCAAATCTGCATTCACCGCTGCTACAATCGCACTACCACGAGCTTGACCAAGTTTAAGTGCAGAGTCGGCATTTTTCGCCATGAACACTTGTTCGATCGCGAATACGTCAGGCTGAAACTGAGTAATGATCTCACTAACGCCCGCATAGATTTGCTTTAAGCGACCTGGCAGTTCTTTTTCGGAAGTGCGAATACAACCACTACCTAAGTAATATAGATGGCGACCATTTTGACGAATCACGCCATAGCCGGTAATGCGAGAGCCAGGGTCAATCCCTAAGATAATAGACATAACTTCAATACTGATTATTTATACATGCTTTATGAGCTTAGTATATCGAACGCAAAAAAAAATGCCCGTCAAATTAACGGGCATTTCGTTGTTCTGCGAAAGAAAAAGTTCTATCAAAAACTAAGTTTTGTTGAAAGCTTAAGTGCTATTTAAGACTTAAGCTTCATCGAAAACTCACTGCTTGATTAGAAAGTTGAGCTTAATCGTTTGATTAGTCTTCTTTCTTCGCTAAGTTAACAGCGATTGCTAGCTCTTCCAGTGATGCTGGGTTTGCTAGGCTTGGCGCGTCTGTTAATAGACATGCTGCAGCTGTTGTTTTCGGGAATGCGATAACGTCACGGATGTTCTCTGTACCACAAAGAAGCATTGCTAAACGGTCAAGACCGAATGCTAGACCTGCGTGAGGTGGCGTACCGTACTTAAGCGCTTCAAGTAGGAAACCGAACTTCTCTTGCTGTTCTTTAGCTTCGATGCCTAGGATACCGAATACAGCCGTTTGCATTTCTGCGCTGTGAATACGTACAGAACCGCCGCCTACTTCGTAGCCGTTGATTACCATGTCGTAGGCATCAGAGTTAGCTGCTGCTGGGTTCGATTTTAGCTCTTCCGCGTTCACACCAAGTGGTGATGTGAATGGGTGGTGCATAGCGTGAAGGTTGCCTTCGCCATCTTCTTCGAACATTGGGAAATCAATAACCCAAAGTGGAGCCCACGCTTTCTTATCTGTTAGCTCTAGGTCATCACCTAGCTTGATACGAAGTGCGCCCATTGCTTCAGCAACGATGTTCGCTTTATCTGCGCCAAATAGGATGATATCGCCAGATTCAGCTTGAGTGCGCTCAAGAAGACCGTTGATCACGTCTTCGTTTAGGAACTTAGCAACTGGAGATTGGATACCTTCCATGCCAGCAGCACGGTCGTTAACCTTCATCCAAGCTAGACCTTTCGCGCCGTAGATACCTACATGTTCAGCGTAACCGTCGATTTGCTTACGAGTTAACTTAGCGCCACCCGGTACACGGATAACCGCTACGCGACCTTTTTCGTCGTTCGCAGGGCCAGAGAATACTTTGAACTCAACGTCTTTAACTAAGTCAGCAACGTCTACTAATTCTAGTGGGTTACGTAGGTCTGGCTTATCAGAACCGAAACGACGAATCGCTTCAGAGAAAGGCATTACTGGGAATTGGCCCAGTTCAACATCTAGAAGCTCTTTCCACATATCGTGAACGAGCTTTTCAGTGATGTTGCGCACTTCTTGAGAAGACATGAACGATGTTTCGATATCGATTTGAGTAAATTCAGGCTGACGGTCAGCACGTAAATCTTCATCACGGAAACATTTAACGATTTGGTAGTAACGGTCAAAACCAGACATCATCAGCAATTGTTTGAACAGCTGAGGAGATTGAGGAAGTGCGTAGAAGCTACCTTTGTGAACACGGCTTGGTACTAGGTAATCACGAGCGCCTTCAGGTGTCGCTTTCGTTAGTACTGGTGTTTCGATGTCTAGGAATAGGTTCTCGTCTAGGAAACGACGAACGAAGCTAGAAGCACGTGCACGAAGCTTAATACGATCGCTCATTTCTGGACGACGAAGATCGATGTAACGGTACTTTAGACGCTGTTCTTCAGAGTTCGTTTGGTTGAAATCTAGTGGAAGCGCTTCTGAACGGTTGATGATCTCTAGGCCAGTCGCGTAAAGCTCAACTTCACCTGTCGCCATATCTTTATTTACTTGGCTGTCAGGACGAACACGTACTTCACCAGTAAATTTGATACAGAATTCATTACGTAGTTGGTTAGCGATCGGAAAGATATCTTTCATATCTGGATCGACAACAACCTGAACGACGCCTTCACGATCTCGCATATCGATAAAGATAAGACCGCCTAAATCACGGCGACGGTTTACCCAGCCGCACAATTCTACAGTTTGTCCCGCCAGGGACTTGTTCAGGTTACCACAGTAATGGGTACGCATAATGAATTTCCCAATCTCTTAATTATTTACTAGTTTCCAAGCTGTCAGTGGTCATTCCACACAACAGAGCAAAGGAACATTTATACGCGGAAACTCGTTTAAAATCGACCTTCCACATTCGAATTTATTGTGTTTTATCTGGCTTTGCTGCTTTTTAGCCCATCAAGTGCGCAAAGATTCATCAAAACCGAAAAAATTGCGCTAATTATATCTCGAAAGTACCTTAATCAGCAAAACTCTCGTAAAGTAGATTTTCGTTTCAAACCAAAAACTTTTTGTAATGACTGATAGCGTGATGAATAACGGTGTAATAGATGGATGATCGTGTAATAACAACAGAAACTTTACCTCTAAGACTTGGATTAACCATGTGGTCTCATTCCGAGTGGCAAAGTCAGTTCTATGGTAAGGGAACAAAACCTGCTGAACGCTTAGAGAAGTACACACAAGTTTTTCATACGGTAGAAGGCAACACGACCTTCTACGCCACACCAAGTATGTCGACCGTTCACAACTGGAAAGCAGCCAGTCATGACGATTTTAGGTTCACCTTCAAGCTGCCAAAGTTCATCACCCACCAGCAACAACTTAGGCACTGCCAAGCAGAGCTCAAAGAGTTTTTAATGACCATGTCGCCACTGCACGACCGTATTGGCCAATGGACGATTCAGCTACCACACAGTTTTGAACCTAGTATGCTCCCTGCCCTGCAAAAGTTTTGTACCTTGTTCCCCAAAAATATGCAGCTCGGCGTAGAGGTTCGTCACCTTGGTTTTTTTGATAAGGGCGATGCGGAAAAGCGCTTCAATCATTGGTTAATAGAAGAAGGGATCAATCGCATTATTATGGATAGCCGCCCCGTTTTCTCCGCACCACCAACAACGGAAGCCGTTATCGATGCTCATCAGAAAAAGCCGCGCGTTCCCGTACATGCGATTGCGACCGCCAATAACCCTATGGTTCGATTTATTGGTCACCCAGACCAAGAACCTAATATTGAGTTTTTTAAACCTTGGTTTGCCAAAATTCCAAGCTGGCTTAATGAAGGCAAACAGCCCTATTTAATGATCCACACCCCAGACAATAATCACGCACCTGAACTTGCGATAGCTATTTATAAGCAGCTGCAAAAGCAAGTGTCTGAAAATACGTCACTTATCTTGCCTGACCTCGCTCAATTTCCAGCACAGAAAGGCAATCATCAAATCTCGATGTTTTAACCCATCACCTATCAGTAACTTCGAACCTTGAGCTAAATCTCAGTTTTCGTGACAGTAGCGCTTTTTTTACGTAAAATACGTCCCCTTTTATTTGGTATGAATTTTGTGCCAATTACGCTGACTGTCGAGAGAAAATGCCATGAGCAACACAGACAATATCTTTTCCGCTCCTATTGATAAAATTGGTGATTTCACCTTTGATGCAAGGGTTGCTGAAGTATTTCCGGATATGATCCAACGCTCGGTGCCTGGCTATAGCAATATCATCTCCGCAATTGGCATGCTGGCTGAGCGCTTTGTAAAGCCACATTCAAATATTTACGACCTAGGCTGCTCTCTTGGCGCGGCGACACTTTCTATGCGTCGCCATATTCAGCAAGAAGGCTGCACCATTTTCGCTGTTGATAATTCACAAGCGATGGTTGAACGCTGTAAGTTGCACGTTAATGCTTATCGCAGTGACACGCCAGTTGAAGTCATTGAAGCCGACATCCGTGAAGTAGAAATTAAAGACGCCTCTGTTGTGGTTCTTAACTTTACGCTGCAATTTCTGTCTCCCGACGACCGATACGCTCTGCTTGAGAGAATTTATGCAGGCTTGCGCCCGGGCGGGATCTTAATTCTGTCAGAAAAATACGTATTCGAAGATGAAAGTTCAAATGAACTGCTTATCGACCTGCACCATGATTTCAAACGTGCCAATGGATACAGCGAGCTTGAAGTAAGCCAAAAACGCAGTGCAATCGAAAACGTGATGCGTCCAGACTCGATCCCTGTCCACAAGGAACGCTTTGATAAGATTGGCTTCTCAAGCAGCGAAGTGTGGTTCCAATGCTTCAACTTTGGTTCAATGTTCGCGATTAAATAGCGCACATACCCAGTCAGCTCGAACTAAAACGTCATCCTCAAGAGCGAGGAACGAGCGAGTTGGGGATCTCTATCAAGTACGATAAACCGAGATTCCCTATCATGTTCGTCCCTCACTGTAGGGAATGACAAATTTAATTTTTATTTTAGGGTTTATTGACCCTATTAACTCAGTGAAAAACTATGTTTAATTTTGCCAATTTTTATCAACTCATTGCCCAAGACACTCGCCTACAGCCGTGGCTCAATGTTCTTCCTCAACAGCTGACGGATTGGCAAAATGCAGAGCACGGTGACTTCGACCGTTGGTTACGTGCACTGAATAAAATCCCTCAAGGCGTGCCTAACCAAGTTGATCTGAAAAACTCAGTAACCATTGGTAGCTCGACACCATTTCACACGGGTGAACTTAAGAAGTTAGAAAGCTTACTAAAGACCTTTCATCCGTGGAGGAAGGGTCCTTACACCGTTCACGATATTCATATCGATACGGAGTGGCGCAGTGACTGGAAATGGGACCGTGTCCTTCCACATATCTCACCGCTTAAAAACCGTTCAGTACTCGATGTAGGTTGTGGCAATGGTTACCACATGTGGCGCATGCTAGGTGAAGGCGCACGCCTAACGGTGGGTATCGACCCTTCTCACCTATTCTTGGTTCAGTTTGAAGCGATTCGTAAGTTAATGGGCGATGACCAACGTGCTCACCTATTACCTTTAGGTATTGAGCAACTGCCAAAACTAGAAGCCTACGATACTGTATTTAGCATGGGTGTGCTGTACCACCGTCGTTCACCACTGGATCACTTGATTCAGCTAAAAGACCAATTGGCATCTGGCGGTGAGCTGGTTCTTGAAACCTTGGTGATTGAAGGTGACGAGAATGCGGTATTGGTCCCTGTTGACCGTTACGCGCAAATGAGAAATGTGTACTTCTTCCCTTCTGCTCGCGCACTGAAACGCTGGCTAGAACAGGTTGGCTTTGAAGACGTGCGTATCGTTGACGAAAATGTCACGACGATTGGCGAACAACGCACAACAGAATGGATGACACACAACTCCCTTCCAGATTACCTCGATCCGAACGATCCAAGTAAAACGGTTGAGGGTCACCCTGCACCAAGACGTGCCGTTCTTGTTGCGACGAAACCGTAATTTCTATAAGACCAAAGCCATGAACTCTGTGGTCACTAAGTCTTAGTTATTTATATGTGTAAGTTTTGATTAGCAAGAGCATGAATTGTATAAAATCCGTGCTCATGCTTAACAAATGAACGAACTCAGATCACAATAATTTTCGTAGCGCTCACATAGCGATTCAATATGACCAGACTCTTACAATAGGATGCTTCACGCGTCCTTTTTTGTGGGATAAACTACTAAATAGTCTGAACTATTCTCTAATTCTCAAAGGTTTTTTATATGTTTAAGCGATTATCGCCTATCGTGGCGGTTGGTTTGCTCTCTGGTTGTACCCTCACGAACGGTGCTACCTACCACCAAGAAACTCTCGACGCTATTGCCCGCTCAGAGACAAACATCGCAAATAAGGTTCAAAATCTTGAACTGCAACTAAGTAATCAAAGTGATTATATTGAAAGCTTAGAAGACGAAATCACCACTCTTTCTAGTCAATTAGATGTTCACCTAACCAGTATGGAACACAAGGTAATTGAAGAACTAGAGCAAGAAGAACCCGTTGTCGTTGCCGCAACTCCTGTCACCACTACGTTACAACCGACCATCCTTGGCGGAATCGAAAAAGTGTCTATCGACTCGATCAAACAGAGCTTTGATGCGCGTGTTGATACTGGCGCAACCACCTCTTCTTTAAATGCTGTCGACATCAAAGAATTCGAACGTAACGGTAAAGACTGGGTGAGATTCCATTTGGCCGATAAAGCACAAGCTGTAGAAGACCAAAAATGGATTGAAGCGCCCGTTGTGCGGTATGTAAAAATCCGTCAGTCAACGAATGACCAGACAGAACGTCGAGCTGTGATCGAATTATGGGTAAAAGTTGGAAATATCCATGAAAAAGCGCAATTTACATTGGCGGATCGCTCTCAAATGAGTCACCCTGTATTACTAGGGCGCGAATTTATCAAAGACATAGCGCTAGTAGATGTAAGTAAAAAGTACGTACAAACGGAAGTTAAATAACAATAGTAGGGTAAGCTATGACGTCAAGAATTCCATTTTATATCTCTATTTTCCTGCTCATCGTGGCAGGTATAACACTGAGTATGTTCAGACATACCACCTACGGCGTACCTTGGACTCCAGGGGAAACCAGGCAGGTTTGGGACGTTGAAGCTCGTATCGAGTTCAATGCGGTTGGTAAAGAAGCAAAAGTTTCATTAGCTGCTCCTCACACTCAATCTAATTACACACTTATTGGTGAGTCAGCTTCATCTCCAGGTTACGGCATCTCTTACTTGAACACCGAGTCAGGTCGTCGTGCAGAATGGTCTATTCGCCACGCTGATGGCCCGCAAACTATCTACTACAAGACTCAATTCCTAGTTGATAACCAAGCAAAAATTGATGCGATACCACCAGAAGGTGAAATTACGCAACCAAGCTTTGATGGTCCAGAAGAAGCGGCAGCGTTGGCACTGATTGACCGAGCAACCAAGCGCTCAGCAGACAACATCACCTTCACTCGTGAACTTATCAAAACGCTTAATGATCCAGACAGCCAAAACTCTGCGCTGATTCTGAATAACATGAGCAAAGTTGAAGCAACACACAAGCTACTTTCAGCAGCAAACATTCACAATAAAGTGGTTGGTGTTATCGAGCTAGAAGATGGACGTCGTCGTCAATCTATCCAGCAAATGAACCAGATCTGGGATAACGACCAATGGGTTTTATTCTCTCCTGAATCAAGCGAACAGCAAGTTCAGCCAAACCTGCTAATTTGGGATGAATCAAATGTATCTCTATTAGACGTGGTTGGCGGTCAGAACAGTAAAGTTCACTTCTCGATGATTGCTCAGGAGGTGACTCCCACTGAAGCAACCAACAGTAAAGTCTCTGCGGATCAACTGTTAAACCTTTCCATTCATAGTCTGCCGCTAGAAGAGCAAGCGATGTTTAAAACCATCATGCTGATTCCTATCGGTGCTCTGATTGTTGTGTTCCTACGTGTCATCATCGGCCTGAAAACGTCTGGTACGTTCATGCCTGTACTGATTGCAGTAGCCTTTGTACAAACACAATTGGTAACGGGTATTGTCGGCTTCCTACTTATCGTAGGTACAGGTCTTATTATTCGAAGTTACTTATCCAAGCTCAACTTGCTACTGGTCGCCAGGATATCCGCCGTAATCATTACGGTAATCATGATTATCTCTGTGTTTACTGTAGTGGCGTTTAAAGTCGGTCTGACTGAAGGTCTATCGATTACGTTCTTCCCAATGATTATCCTATCTTGGACTATCGAACGTATGTCTATCCTTTGGGAAGAAGAAGGGGCGAAAGAGGTAGTGCTACAAGGTGGTGGTTCTCTATTTACCGCTGTTCTTGTTTACTTAGGCATGACTAACCCGTTCATCCAGCATTTAACGTTTAACTTTATTGGTTTACAGCTTGTTATTCTAGCGACCATCTTGCTACTAGGTAACTACACAGGCTACCGTCTAACCGAGCTTCGTCGCTTTAAACCGCTAGCGGAGGACTAAGTTATGTTTGATCAATTTACTTCACCGTTTAAGTTGAAAGACAAAGGCATAATGGGAATGAACAAGCGTAACCATAGCTATATTGGTCGCTACAATGATCGTTCCAAGTATCCACTCGTTGATGACAAGCTTAAGACTAAGATTATTGCTGAACAAGCTGGTGCAACCGTACCAACACTGATTGGCGTTATTGGTCATCAAGCTGAAGTAAAAACAATCCACAAGATGGTTAAAGAGTGGCCGGGGTTTGTAATCAAGCCCGCTCAAGGTAGTGGTGGTAAAGGTATCCTTGTTGTTATTTCTCACAAGGATGGTGTTTATACCAAGCCATCAGGTTCGACTATCAATGAAGAAGACGTAGAGCGTCACATCAGTAACGCTCTAGCGGGTCTTTTCTCACTGGGTGGTAAGAACGACGTAGCCGTGGTTGAAAACCTCATCAAGTTTGACGAGTGTTTTGATGGCTTCAGTTATGAAGGTGTGCCCGATGTACGAATTATCGTATTCAAAGGCTACCCTGTGATGGCGATGATGCGTCTTTCTACTTCAGCTTCTGACGGCAAGGCAAACTTGCACCAAGGCGCTGTGGGTGTGGGCATCTGTATCGCTACGGGTAAAGCCGTTCGTGCGGTTCAATTTGACCACCCTGTGACTCACCACCCAGACACGGACAAAGAGTTGGCACAACTTCAAGTACCGCATTGGGAAAAACTGCTTACGCTAGCATCAAGCGCGTGGGAAATGACAGGCCTTGGTTACATGGGCACTGACATGGTTTTAGACCAAGAAGAAGGCCCAATGGTACTAGAGTTAAACGCTCGTCCAGGATTAGCAATACAGATTGCAAACGGCGCGGGTTTATTGCCTCGCTTGCATCATATTGAAAACCTAGGCACGCCAGCTGAATATCCAAAACCTGCAGAGCGCGTTGCATACGCCGCAAAGCAATTTGGTGTTCACGGTAACGAACTCGCTTCAAACTAAGCTCATCTAAATTAAAAGCGAAACGACTCAGTCATTGATACTGAATCTAGCTCAATAAATTAAGCCGCATAACTCTGAGAGTTACGCGGCTTTTTAATGCCTATCGTTAATTAGCTTAACGCTCGGAACTAAGCTTCTGTTGTTTCTGATTCAGACTCACGAATTGGGTCAATGCGGACTGCCGCCACCTTAAACTCTGGGATCTTCGCGTGCGGATCGGTTGCAGTCGTAGTTAAGCGGTTAACTGGAGATTCGACAAAATGGAAGGGAATAAATACCACCCCCTTTTGCATTCGCTTAGTGACAAATGCCGCGATTTCAATTTCTCCACGACGGGTTGATACTTTGAGCATCTGGCCATTCGAGATCCCTAACGCTTCGGCATCATGAACACTCACCATCGCACGTGGTCCTGCCAAGTTATCAAGCCCTTTGGTTTTACGTGTCATGGTCCCGGTGTGGAACTGTTCTAGGATGCGACCTGTCGTTAATACTAGCGGGTATTCCGCATCAGGTAGTTCTGCTGCGTATCTAAACGGAATCGCTTCCATTTGACCACGCCCGCGAGTGAATTGAGTCTGGTGCATGATGCGTGTACCGTCAGGATTATTCCTATTACTTGGCCATTGGACGCCGTTCACCGTAATATTCTCCCAACGTAAACCACCATACTGCGGCGTTACACGTGCTATCTCATTGGTGATATCAGCAACGGTTTTGTAGTCCCAACCGCCGCCCATTGCATTGGCTAGCATTTGAATAATCACCCAATCTTCTTTCGCGTCACCAGGCGGATTAACAGCAAGATTAATACGTTGGACTCGGCGCTCTGTATTGGTGAAGTGGCCAGACTTTTCAGCAAACGAACAAGACGGCAGAACCACATCGGCATACTGAGCGGTTTCGGTTAAGAAAATATCTTGAACCACTAGGAAATCTAACGCTTCAAGGCCTTCAATTACATGCGCTTGATTCGGGTCACTCAACACTGGGTTCTCACCCATGACATACAGACCACGAACATCTCGATGGCACGCTCCATCAATAATTTCGGTGAGCGTTAACCCCGCTTCCGCTGGTAAGTCAGAAACACCCCACTCCATCGCGAATTTTTGACGAACTATCGGGTTATACACTTTCTGATAACCTGGAAGGTTGTTCGGCAATGCCCCCATATCACACGCGCCCTGAACATTGGATTGACCACGTAATGGGTTGATACCACCGCCTTCGATACCAATGTTGCCACACAAGAGTTGTAGATTAGCGATTGAACGTACGTTGTCGTGACCAGTAGTGTGTTGCGTAATACCCATCGAATAATACACTGCGGTGCGTTCTGCAGTACCAATCAAGCGAGCCATCGCGAAGATATCTTCCGCTTTCACGCCAGTCACCAATTCGACCTTATCAAGTGAGTAGCTTGGTGACATGACTTCCTGCAATAAGGTATCAAAGCCATCAACACGATCATCAATATAATCTTGATCGTACCAACCGTGTTTGATGATCTGCTGTATCACACCATTAATCAGCATCACATCGGTGCCCGGTCGGTGCGCTAAGTAAAGCTCAGCATGGTCAGCAATATCGATTCGTTTTGGATCAGCAACGATCAATCGTGCTCCACCATGCCTCACCGCTTGCTTGATGTGCGAGCCAATAATTGGGTGTGCTGAAGTCGTGTCTGAACCGATAATAAAGATCACATCTGAGTGCTTGATACTTGGAATATCATTGGTCATTGCACCGCTACCCAGCGAAGCCTCTAAACCTGTAACAGTCGAAGCATGACAAAGACGTGCACAGTGATCGACGTTATTAGTACCTAGTTCGCGACGTATGAATTTTTGGAAGGCATAGTTGTCTTCATTGGTGGTTTTCGCCGACGAGAAGCCCGCCAAAGCATTGCTACCAAAGCCCTGTTTAATCGCGGTAAATTTATCAGCAATGAGCTTAATCGCTTCTTCCCAACTTGCAGGTTGCAACCAGCCATCTTTACGAATTAATGGTGTGCTTAAACGCGCATCACTGCCCACAAAATCGAAGCCGAATCGCCCCTTAACACACAACATGCCCTCATTAACCGGAGAGTCACCACCTTCGATATAACGGATTTTGTTTTTCTGCTCATCGATATGCATGGTTAGCTTACAGCCCACACCGCAATAGGTGCAGATGGTATCGACTTTCTTGAGTAGGTCTGTGTCTCCCTGCTTTCTATCACGAGCATCCACCATTGCACCGGTTGGACACGCCTGAATACACGATCCACATTGAACGCAGTTTGAGTCACCCATTAAGGTCTTTTCTGCCCCAAAATTAGGACGACATTCAGGTCTTGATGCAGGCTTGCCATCAGATTGATTCATGAAGCTTAAAACACCATGGACATTCTGTTCACGACACGCTTGGATACACTGCCCGCAACTGATACAGCGGTTGGCATCAAAGAGAATAAATTCTGAACTGTCATCAACTGCAAATTTTTGTCTTGTTAAACCGACCTTCGCTTCTTCTGCACGAATCGCCTGCCAACTCTCATTCGGAGCCACATCGATTTTGTACTCTGGATGTGTTTGCGTTGCCTTGTATTCGGTCGAGTAGTCTCGTAGGTCGCAATCGGTATTGGCTTGGCAGCCACATTCTAGACATCTTGCTGCTTCCGCAATTGCATCGGCATTATCAAATCCTGTTTCTACTTCGTCGAAGCTTTGTTCACGCTGCTCGGGTGTTAGCTCTGGCATGATCTTACGCGCCATACGCTGTATGGATTTGTATTGCTCAGGATCCACCGCTTTGAGCTGCTTGTGCTTTCTTGAATTAAACGGTTTAACCGGAATGTTATCCATATCGCCATGAAAGAACCGATCAATCGCCTGTGCAGCAATGCGCCCATCCCCCACCGCTTCCACTGCGGTTGCAGGGCCGCGTCGGAAATCACCAATACTAAAGATATTGCCAGTACCTGTATGCATGGTTTGCGGATCGGCATCAGCGGTATTCCAACGAGTAAGAGGAATATCAATCGCTTCATTGTCCATAAAGCTCAGATCCGGCTTTTGCGACACGGCAGCAATAACCGTATCAAACGCTTCAACAAAGAATTCGCCTGTTGGTTTAGGGCTGCGACGACCTGAAGCATCAGCCGGACCCAAAGCCATACGCTCTAATCGTATTTCTGATACATGACCATTTTCATCGGCTATGTTTTCTGCCGGGTTGGTTAAGAAATGGAACTTCACACCTTCATGCTCAGCTTCTTCGATTTCGTAATCTTCTGCTGGCATCTCATCTCGAGTACGACGATAAATCAGCGTGGTATCCGCACCATCACGAACTGCGGTTCGAGCACAGTCAATCGCGGTATTCCCGCCACCGATCACTGCAACCTTTTTACCAGTGACATACTGTTGGTCGGTCACGTAATCTTTCAGGTAATCGACGCCTAGATAACAACCGCCAAGCTCGCTGCCCGGATAATTCATTTCAACTGCTTGCGATGCACCAACCGCTAAGCAAACCGCATCAAAATCGTTACTCAAATCAGACAGTGTAAAATCAACACCGAGTTTTTTATCACACTCTACCGACATCCCATTACGACACATCAGTTCGATTTCTTTATCTAGAATCGACTTAGGTAAGCGATATTCAGGGATACCGTAACGCAGCCAACCTCCCGCTTTGGGCATCGACTCATAAACACTGACATCGTAGCCTTCGTTAGATAGGTAATAACCTGCCGTAAGACCACCGGGGCCACTACCAACAATCGCAATACTCTTGCCTTTGATTGGTTTCTTAGTTGGCATGTAGCTCTCTTGAGCAGCTAAATCTGCGTCGGCAGCGTGTCGTTTGAGTTGACGAATCGCGATGGATTCATCGACCAAGTTGCGACGACATTCCGTTTCACAGAAAGCAGGACATACTCGACCAATCGAAAGGGGCATTGGTAGTGTCTTTTTGATGACCTCTATCGCTTTGATGTGATCATTTTGAGCAATATGATGCAGATAAGATTGGATATCGACCCCAGCAGGACACGCTGTTTGGCATGGCGCTTCACAATCGGCGTAATGATCGGTCATGATGCGGTTCAACGCGTCTTGCCGATGAATCGTTAACTGTTTTGACTGGGTGGTAATATTCAATCCATTAGACACTTCAAGCTCACAAGAACGAGTGACACCAACGCCATCAACTTCAACAACACACAAGTCACACGGTACTTTATCCGCTGTTTTGTTCAAACCACATAAAGATGGGATCTCTAAACCACATGTTTTTGCCGCCTCAAGAACGGTTTGTCCTTGCTCGACGATTCGATATTTCCCATCAATAACGATTTGAATCATACCTAAGTCCTACCTTTACCTTTCGCACACGCGAGTTATCAACAATTAAAATTAAGTAATACAATATTATTAATATTATTAGATCTATGTCATTACCATACATTATTTGTGGTTTTGTGCGTGTGACCTCAAACAAGTTCCATTGATAATAACCATAAGGTATGAGTGGTCTTATCAGTATCGACGAGAGGACTAGGCGGAAGGTGTTCTGCTGTAGAAGTAAGGAATAAGAAATTAGATTCAAGGTACAAAAAAGCCCCTAATGATGAACTGACCCCCAATAGTTGGACACCAATTATTGGGGGTCTTTTTATGTCCAAATATAGCCGAGAGCTAAAATGTATCATTGCTAAGCAATACTTAGATGGCACGTCATCTCTCTACTTAGCAAA
>NZ_JAKKCR010000022.1:0-46049 GCF_021728015.1 Vibrio sp. G-C-1
AACTCTTCAATTTAAGATTTTGTGACTCAACGAATACTGACTTCAAAACTAATATTCATGTAAACATGAACATGTAATTCTAAAGCTATTACCATTCCAACAGAATGGTAATGAATTGACTGTGCCGAATAACTACAAGTAGTTAAACGTATTGGTCACTCAGTTCATTGAAATCAAGTTTGTTACCGAAGTAACTGTTACTACCTAAGTAATAACGTTTTGATATTCATCAACGAGTGCCCACACAGATTGATAGGTTTAAATTGTTAAAGAGCTTCACTTGTTGAGCGTTCCTTTTAAGTAAGGAGCCTCTCGAAGTGGACGGCCATTCTAGCGTTTTAATTCTCAGTGTCAAACACTTATTGGGAATTAATTTCTACTTTTTAAAAGTAGGAGCGATTAAACGCTTTAAGCTAGTTGCCTTACCAACATTCTGCGCTGAAGCCTTGTGGCGTCTGCCGTGTCAGTGAGGCGGCATTATAGAGATGCAGCTCTTATTGGCAAGCATTAAATGCGTTTTTTATTGAAAAAAGAGGTTAAGCGAAGACATTTCAACCAAGGGCTTGTTTATACCACTTTTAACCCAAGTTTCGAACAAATTACTCACAACACCCTGTGGATAACTACTCGCCATTATCAAAAAAGTAAGATAAACGAGCCCTAGGGTTTAGATATTCTCTAACTTGTTCCGGTAACTTACTCGGATGAACTGCATTGACAATTTTTATCTCTTTAGTAAAGAGGTCAATGATCGGGGCTTGGGTTCTTGGCACGCTAGGATCATAGATCAGTACATTCGGGTAAAGCATGTGTTTGGCATTAACTGAAATCACTATTCCAATTGATTCATTTGAAAGCTGCACAACAGTGCCCGGTGGGTACACTCCCATAAACTTGACTAACAGACTCAAGTTATCCTGACTATATAGGTGTTTGCAGTTCTTATATAAATGAGAGAGTGCTAAGTAAGGGATCTTTTGCTGGGATTGCGCTTTACTGTGGCAAAGGTTATCAAATGCATTTGCTACCGCGACTATTTTTGCAAACTCATCTATACCATCTTCAGTTAAGCCTTCTGGATAACCTGAGCCGTCATTCATTTCGTGATGCTGACCAATCACTCTCTTCGCACTGTCAGGAAAACCCTCAATAGCCGTGACTATATCTACCCCATACTTAGTATGAAGTTTGAGATAATTCGCCTCTGGCACAGTCAAAGCAGCCTGCTTTCTTAGTATCGCTACGGGTATCTTTATTTTACCTATATCGTGAAACAACGCGGCAAATGAAAGGTCTTTCAACTGTTGCGTATTGTAGCCTTTTGCTTTACCAATCATTAATGCAACAACAGAGACATTTAATGTATGGAAGTAAATGTCTTCAAAGTCAGCTTTTGCATTCATGAGATGCAAGGTTACGTTGTCGTCACTCACTAGCGTTTCAACAATATCATCAACAAGAGCTTTAACCTCCCCTACCGCATCTAATGGGCGATTACGGATTTTGGTCATCACAGAACGCATTCGGGCAAGCGAACGTTCGAACTCTTTCTCGCAATGACTCACCCTACGACGGTAGGAGCTTAGAGTTTCGATACGCTCATGCTTATCTTTCCACATTCTTTCTGCTTTAAGACTTACTTGTAAATCAGTATCAAGGTCTTGTTCACTCACATGGTTTGCGGGTAAAGGTGATGTATCGCTTTGGTTCGGATTTATATAGACGTGCTTAATCCCAAGATGTCGAATTACTTGTACTTGAGCGTCATCTTTGATTTTAAAGCTGTTAAGTAGAAATGGGTGTTCATTCCATTTTACTGGGAGTCGTACATGTAGACCGGGCTGAATGCGATCTACGGTAATCTTTATGCTGCCCATTTTTATATATAATATTGATCAATAATCTCTATTTATAATTCTAATAAAACCGAGCAGCAATTTCACTATCCAATTTCACAGGTTCAACTTAAAGAATCACAGTGCACCATCCAACGTATGCCGAACTTATCTTCCACTTTACCAAACCGAGCTCCCCAAAACGTATCCGCCAAAGGTGTCATTATTCGCCCACCTTGCTTCAGATTTTCAAAGATTTGCTCTTGAGTCGCGGTATCCTCAGTAACAAGCGAGAGTGCAAGGTTGTTACCTTCGAGCTCTTTCGCTTTAACACCATCAGACATCATCAGCTTCATACCAAACGCTTCAAACTCTGCATGCATAATCCAATCAGGTTGAGCTCCCTCTATTACTTGTGGCGCATCACTAAAAAGTTGTTTCGATAAAACTACACCGCCAAAACATTTATGATAAAAATCCAACGCTTCGTTACAACGGCCATCAAAAAACAAGTAAGGCGTTACTGTCAGCATATATCTCTCCTCTATTATTCCTTTAAACATAGACAATAGAAGAGAGAATGGTAGGTAACATCATGATTTAAGATGATTAATTTATTAAGGAATAGAATTGCGAAGGGAAACGGTGTGGTTTAGGAATGAAACACCAAGATCTGACTGATTGAAAAAGCGTTCCTGCCGTTAAAACAAAAGTCAGCTTTTCTATTATCCAGATACAACAAAGCCCCGACTTGAGTCGAGGCTTTGTTATTTAAATATGGTACCGGTAGGCGGACTTGAACCGCCACGCCCGAAGGCAACGGATTTTGAATCCGTCGTGTATACCAATTTCACCATACCGGCGTTATCTTGGGGCGTTGCCCTTTCGATGTCTGGCATTATACGTATGCGAACTGATGTGGCAAGTATAAAAACTTGAATTCATGTGTGTTTGCCGATAATTTCGCCACTAAGTCATAAGCTGTGCGTCATGTCTCTTTTCACGCCAAGCCTTAGACTATATTCTGACGCCTAAATTTTTGAAGAAGTAATAACACCATGACATCAACAAACACAATGCCACCAGCAGGAGTAATGCGCCGATTTGGTGCCTTGTTCTATGACGCCCTTATCGTAATCGCTATTGAGATGCTGGCAGCTGGCGTCATTGTCGCTCTGCTGCATGCGCTCATGGCACTTGGCGTTTTTAACCATAGCGGTTATGCCGATGTTAGTGACTTCTTGAGCAACCATCCGATTTGGAGCCCTGCATATACCTTTTACTTAGTCGTAGTTTGGGTGTACTTCTTTGTATTCTTTTGGACAAGAGCAGGTCAAACGCTAGGAATGCGAGCTTGGAAACTGCGCATTCAAAACAAAGATGGCTCCGCTATTACTGTAACCCAAGCTCTGATTCGCTTAGGAACTTCAGGATTTGGATTAGCAAACTTATGTGTTCCATTCGATCCTCAGAAACGTGGTTTTCACGACATCTGGGCGAAGACCGAAGTAGTAGTGCTACCACAAGCACGATAACGCGATTAAACTTGCTACAGTCAAGATCAAAAAAGGAAGGCGTTATGCCTTCCTTTTTTCTATTTACAGTTTACGCCTCAAGAGCATTATGGCTATTCCGAGGAATACCACGCTAGGGGCTAGCGCACCAAAGGCCGGTGGTATTTGATAAACCAAACTGACCGGACCAAAGAACTCACTGGATATATAGAAGGTAAAACCTGCAATAACCCCCGAAAGAATCCTAGCTCCCATAGTCACACTTCGTAGTGGACCAAAGATAAACGACAATGCCATCAACATCATGACCGCTATCGAAATCGGCTGAGTTATCTTTCTCCATAAAGCGAGTTCATAGCGTGATGCATCTTGCTCCGAGGCTTTAAGGTAGGAAACATAATCGTACAACCCACTTAAAGACAGTTCTTCTGGTTTAACCGTTACGATCGCAAGCTTATCCGGAGCGAGTGATGTCTTCCATGAGTATGTCGGTAGGCTTTCTTTAGTAATTTGAAGCTCATTTTCGAAAGACGTGATCTCGACATCATTCATTGTCCAAACGTTGTCTCCAACGTAATCGACCTCTTCAGAGTATATCGCCGTCTTAAGTGCCTTATTCTCATCAAAGCGCCACATGTTCATACCATATAACTTCTGATCATCGATTTTGACAATGAAAATGAAGTCATTGGCATCACGTGCCCATACCCCACTTTGGGTAGAGATAATATTACCACCAGCAATCGATATAGTTCTTAAGTCACGAGCCATCTTCTGTGCTTGAGGCGCACCCCATTGACCAAGAAGAGTCACCACGATCATTAATGGAATTGCGGTTTTGAGCACCGATAGGCCAATATCTAACTTAGAGAAACCCGCCGCCTGCATCACCACCAGCTCAGAACTCGCAGCAAGCATACCCAATCCAATCAATGCACCAAGTAATGCGGCCATTGGAAAGAACATCTCGATATCACGAGGAACACTTAATAGAACGAAATACAGCGCTTGTAATAGATCATAGGTACCACGACCAACCTTTCTCAGCTGCTCTACGTACTTGATGATCCCAGAGAGACCAACAAACGTCACCAATACCAGTGACGTCGTTGCGATGATGGTTCTGCCTATATATAAATCGAGAATCTTAAACACGGCTTAAGCTAACCTTTTATTCTTGAATTTTTCTTTCAAACGCCTTACTGGCACGCTATCCATAAAGTTTGCACCAATTGCGACAAATAACAATAACGCATTAATTGGCCACATGCCGACTACCGCAGGGATACTCCCCTCTTCAATCGAAGATTTGGTTGCACTGATTGCTAAGAAATAGGTTAGGTAAATTAGAATAGCAGGCCCAATTTTAGCGAAACGACCTTGTCGAGGGTTCACCGCAGACAGTGGCACAACAAGCATGGTCAACAATGGAATACAAAGTACCAATGAAATTCGCCATTGTAATTCCGCTTTCGCACTGTTTTCTGGATTACCAATCAGTTCGAGTGTAGGAATAGCTTCCCAATCTCGACCTTTTTTCTTGACTTCACGCTGACCGATTAAGCCTTCGTACTCTTCAAAGTGCGTCACCATATAATCAAGACGAGTTGGCACACCTTCATGACGAGTACCGTCATACATCACAATCACTTGGCGACCATCACTGAGCTCTTTTATGTCTCCCGACTTGGAGAACATCACACTGGGTAATACTGAATCACGTGGACGCATCTGAGCAACGAACACATTTTCTAACTTATTGCCGTTAATATCATCGATAAACACGACAGAGGAACCATCCGGCGTGCCTTCAAACTTACCTTTTGGCAGCAAATCAACACTATTTTCTGCAGCCATCTCTTCATACATTTGTTCAACTTTATCTTGCGACCAAGGAGACAACCAAAATGAGTTGAAGGCAGCAACAGATGCAGTAATCAAAGCCAAATAAAGCGCCGATTGGATAAGGAATTTATTACCAATCCCAGTAGCATTCATTACGACTATTTCACTTTCAGCGTAAAGACGGCCAAAAGTAAGCAAAAGACCAATATAGATACTGAGTGGAAGCATCAACAAACCCATCGCTGGCATATTTAGACCAACAATCGACAATATGAGGCTCGCAGGAATATCACCATCAGAGGCGTCCGCTAAAACACTGATGAATTTTTGGCTGAGAAACACGAGAAAGAGAACAAAAAAGATCGCAAATTGGCTCTTGATTGTCTCGCGGATCAAATATCTAACAATAATCACGCTCAAATTACCTATACAAAACTTGTTTTTTTGATTGAATCACTATAATTTCCCGTTGAACCTTTTATTTTTTTAAATTTTTAGCTAAGTGTTAGCGTTCTTCTTTAAGGTTAGTTCCATTATAGGATCCAACAAGTAAGAACCCATTATCTAACATTTAGTTCGATTTGTCTTCAGGATGTAGGAGTACGCATGGAGTTCAGTGTAAAAAGTGGCAGCCCAGAGAAACAGCGCAGCGCATGTATCGTTGTCGGTGTATTCGAACCGCGCCGCCTTTCTCCAGTAGCCGAGCAATTAGATAAGATTAGCGATGGCTACATTAGTTCACTGCTTCGTCGCGGTGATCTAGAGGGTAAACCTGGCCAGATGCTGCTACTGCATCAAGTACCTGGTGTACTTTCAGAACGTGTTCTACTGGTAGGCTGTGGTAAAGAACGTGAGCTAGGCGAGCGTCAATACAAAGAAATTATCCAAAAAACCATCAGCACACTAAACGAAACAGGTTCTATGGAAGCAGTATGTTTCCTTACAGAACTTCACGTTAAAGGTCGCGACACTTACTGGAAAGTTCGTCAAGCGGTAGAAGCGACTAAAGATGGTCTTTACACATTCGACCAATTTAAGAGCAACAAACCAGAGACTCGTCGTCCATTGCGTAAATTGGTATTCAACGTACCAACTCGCCGCGAGCTAAGCCTTGGCGAAAAAGCGATCTCTCATGGTCTTGCTATTGCTTCAGGTGTGAAAGCATCTAAAGATCTTGGCAACATGCCACCGAACATCGCAAACCCGGCTTACCTAGCTTCTCAAGCTCGTCGTTTAGCTGACGATTATGAGACAGTAAAGACTAAGATCATAGGTGAAGAAGAGATGGAAAAGCTGGGTATGACTTCATACTTAGCTGTAGGCCGTGGCTCTAAGAACGAATCTATGATGTCTATCATGGAATACAAAGGTGCTGCTGACCCAAATGCAAAACCTATCGTTCTAGTCGGTAAAGGTCTTACTTTCGATTCAGGCGGTATCTCGCTTAAGCCTGGTGAAGGCATGGATGAAATGAAGTACGACATGTGTGGTGCTGCATCTGTATTCGGCACAATGAAAGCACTGGCGAAACTTAACTTGCCAATCAACGTTGTAGGTATCCTTGCAGGCTGTGAAAACATGCCAGGTAGCAATGCTTACCGCCCAGGTGACATTCTAACAACCATGTCAGGCCAAACCGTTGAAGTATTAAATACTGATGCAGAAGGTCGCTTGGTTCTATGTGATGCCCTAACTTACGTTGAGCGCTTTGAACCAGATTGTGTTGTCGATGTTGCTACGCTAACTGGTGCATGTGTTATCGCTCTAGGTCACCACATCAGTGGCGTTCTATCTAACCACAACCCACTGTCTCATGAACTTGTTAATGCTTCAGAGCAAGCAAGTGATCGCGCATGGCGTCTACCTATGGCAGACGAGTACCATGAGCAGCTGAACAGTCCGTTTGCTGATATGGCAAACATCGGTGGCCGCCCTGGCGGTACTATTACCGCAGGTTGTTTCCTGTCTAAATTCACTAAGAAGTACCACTGGGCTCACATCGACAGTGCAGGTACTGCGTGGAAGTCAGGTGCAGCGAAAGGCTCGACAGGTCGTCCTGTCTCAATGCTAGTCCAATTCTTATTGAACCGCAGCGGCCAAGAGACTGAAGAGCAATCTTCAAAATAATGAAAAGGGCCTACGGGCCCTTTTTTAATAAGCGCTATTTGTTAGACCCTGTTAACCAAGTAATATTGATATCCACGATTTTCAGTTCAAGTTTCGAGTGTTAAGTATGCAGACTGCCACGTTTTACATTGTGCCCTCAGACAGCCCGCAAGCCAGCGAAGATGGTTTTGCTCACTATGTGCTGTTTCTTACTCAGCACTTTGCTAAACAAGGCGCTAAACTTTATCTCAACTGCAATGACAAAGAACATGCCGAACGTATCGCTGAGGTTTTCTGGCAGGTCGAACCCAATGAATTTATTGCACATAACTTAGTTGGCGAAGGCCCAAAGTATTCAACCAACATCGAAATTGGCTATCAAGGCGTAAAACATAATTGGAATCGCCAACTGGTAATAAATCTGGCCGATAATAATACAACCTTTGCGAACGCCTTTGCTCAGGTGATAGACTTCGTTCCTTGCGAAGAAAAAGCTAAGCAACTCGCTCGAGAAAGGTATAAAATTTACCGTCAGGCTGGATATCAGCTACAAACTATCGAGATTCAACATCCATAGTCAAACCTCATAGTTAAAGCTATCTTTGGATTTAGATTCAAGAAGCTTCACTTATGAAGTTTGACCACGATTAACCATTCACAGTATCCGTTATAAGAGCACTATGGAAAAGACATACAACCCAACATCAATCGAACAAGCTCTGTATAAGACTTGGGAAGAGAAAGGCTACTTCAAGCCACACGGTGACACATCAAAAGAAGCTTACAGCATCATGATCCCGCCACCTAACGTCACTGGCAGCCTACACATGGGTCACGCGTTCCAAGATACGATCATGGATACGCTTATCCGTGCTCAACGTATGAAAGGCAAAAATACTCTTTGGCAAGTGGGTACTGACCACGCTGGTATCGCCACTCAAATGGTTGTTGAGCGTAAGATCGCCGCTGAAGAAGGCAAAACAAAACACGACTACGGCCGTGAAGCTTTCATCGACAAGATCTGGGAATGGAAAGGCGAATCAGGTGGCACGATCACTCAACAACTTCGTCGTCTTGGTGCTTCTGTAGATTGGGATCGTGAGCGATTCACTATGGATGACGGCCTATCGGCTGCGACTCAAGAAGTGTTTGTTCGTCTATACGAAGAAGACCTAATCTACCGTGGTAAGCGCCTAGTAAACTGGGATCCTAAACTGCACACTGCTATTTCTGATCTTGAAGTTGAAAACAAAGACAAAAAAGGTTTCATGTGGCACTTCCGCTACCCGCTAGCGAATGGTGTTAAAACCGCTGACGGCAAAGACTACATTGTCGTTGCGACTACGCGTCCTGAAACCATGCTTGGTGATACAGGCGTTGCAGTTAACCCTGAAGATCCTCGCTACAAAGATCTTATCGGTAAAGAAATCCTGCTTCCGATCGTAAATCGTCTTATCCCTATCGTAGGTGATGAGCACGCTGACATGGATAAAGGCACAGGCTGTGTAAAAATTACGCCAGCTCATGACTTTAACGATTACGAAGTGGGCAAGCGCCATAGCCTACCAATGATCAACATCCTAACGTTCAACGGTGATATCCGTGATGCGGCTGAAATCTTCACAACTAACGGTGAAGAGAGCGATGTATACTCAACAGAGCTTCCAGCTAAATACCAAGGTATGGAACGCTTTGCAGCTCGTCGTGCAACGGTTGCTGAATTTGAAGAGCTAGGCCTACTTGAAGAAATCAAAGATCACGATCTAACCGTTCCTTATGGCGACCGTGGTGGCGTTGTTATCGAACCAATGCTGACTGACCAATGGTACGTGCGTACAGCACCTCTTGCTGCTCCTGCTGTTAAAGCCGTTGAAGATGGTGAGATCCAATTCGTACCTAAGCAATATGAAAACATGTACTTCGCGTGGATGCGTGACGTGCAAGACTGGTGTATCTCTCGTCAACTTTGGTGGGGTCACCGTATCCCAGCATGGTACGACAACGATGGTAAAGTTTACGTAGGTCGTACTGAAGAAGAAGTTCGTGAAAAGAACAACCTTTCACCGGTAATTGTTCTTAAGCAAGACAACGACGTTCTTGATACCTGGTTCTCTTCTGCACTTTGGACGTTCGGCACACAAGGCTGGCCTGAAGATACTGAAGCAATGAAAACATTCCACCCATCAGAAGTACTAGTATCTGGTTTTGATATTATCTTCTTCTGGGTTGCTCGTATGATCATGATGACCATGCACTTCGTGAAAGACGAAGATGGCAAGGCTCAAGTACCTTTCAAAACAGTTTACATGACGGGCCTTATCCGTGATGAAAACGGCGACAAGATGTCTAAGTCGAAAGGTAACGTACTTGACCCAATCGATATGATTGACGGCATCGGCCTTGAAGAGCTAGTAGAAAAGCGTTGTGGCAACATGATGCAACCTAAACTGGCTGCTAAGATCGAAAAAGCGACGCGTAAAACTTTCGAAGATGGTATCGAACCGTACGGTACTGATGCACTGCGTTTCACTCTTGCAGCTATGGCTTCAACTGGCCGTGACATCAACTGGGACATGAAGCGTCTTGAAGGTTACCGTAACTTCTGTAACAAGCTATGGAACGCAAGCCGTTACGTACTGATGAATACAGAAGAGCACGATTGTGGCATGTCACTGTCTGTTGAAGACCGTGCAAACATGGAATTCTCTCTAGCAGACAAGTGGATTGAATCTCAGTTTGAAGTTGCAGCGAAAGAGTTTAACGCTCACCTAGACAACTACCGTCTAGACATGGCGGCAAACACGCTTTACGAATTCATCTGGAACCAATTCTGTGACTGGTACCTAGAGCTAACGAAACCTGTTCTTTGGAAGGGTACTGAAGCTCAACAACAAGCGACTCGTTACACGCTTATCACGGTTCTAGAGAAGACTCTACGTCTTGCTCACCCTGTTCTTCCTTACATCACTGAATCTATCTGGCAGAGCGTTAAGCCGCTAGTAGACGGCGTTGAAGGCGAGACCATCATGACTCAAGCGCTTCCTCAGTTTAATGAAGCTAACTTCAATGCTGAGATCGTTGACGACATCGAATGGGTTAAAACTTTCATCACAGCTATCCGTAACCTACGTGCGGAATACGACATTGCACCAAGCCAAGGCTTAGAGGTAATGATCAAAGTCGCTGATGAGAAAGATGCAACTCGTATCGAAGCAAATAAGATCGTTCTTACTTCTCTAGCTAAGCTAGACGATATTAAAGTTCTAGCAGACGGCGAAGCGACTCCAGCTTGCGCAACTAAGCTTGTTGGCAAATCTGAGCTGATGATCCCAATGGCGGGTCTTATCGACAAAGATGCTGAGCTTGCTCGTCTAGATAAAGAAGTAGCGAAGACTCACGGTGAGATTAAGCGTATCGAAGGTAAGCTAGGTAACGAAGGTTTTGTTGCTAAAGCACCAGAAGCGGTTATCGCGAAAGAGCGTGAAAAGCTTGAAGGCTACCAAGAGACTCTTGTTAAGCTAGAAGAGCAAAAAGCGACAATCGCAGCTTTATAATCCATGCGATAGTTTTTAAGTAAGAAAAAGGGCAGATAATAATCTGCCCTTTTTATTGTTTAAAATTCGGCTTCAATTGTTTGATTAATACATTCACATTAGATAACAATGACTTACACATTAACACTAGCCTTCACCAGCAAACAACTAATGTACGTCCCTCAATGATTCAATCCGTTCACCCAATTCAGGATGAGAACTGAGCCATGTGGGTAGTTCAGCATGTCCATCAGAACCTTTTCCTAACAATTCAAACATCTCAATCATAGCTTGATTAGAACCATGCAGCTCGATCATCAAATAGGAAGCAAATGAATCCGCTTCTCGCTCTGCATCTTGTGATTGACCATTATTTGCAACAAACACACCAAGACCAGTAAGGTTATCAATGATCCCAGAGCTTTCACCAGTCAAAGCCGCCACAGTTACTGATAACAAACTTGATCGAACCAATACCTTCATTACATGCTGGTGCTGAACATGTCCTAATTCATGTAACAAGATACTGTCTAGTTGCTCTTCCGTTGTAGTCAATCTAACGAGATCATCTAATACGATGATTGTCCCAGCACTCAGCGCAAAAGCATTGGCGCCAAGCTCTGAAGAACGAAAAACCAACTGTACATCGCCTTCAATACTCATTTTTTGCAGCTGCCTTTCAAAGCGCTGTCGAATGTGGCGCTGTCGTTCTTCCGACAGAGTGGAGCTCTCAAAGAACTGTTCATCTAAAGACTCTAAAACCTGACTTTCAACCAGCCTAGGCACCGAATCAGGTAGATAAGTGACTATTTGATGAGTTAACCACGGGATCCCATGAGTGAACATAGAAATAGTAAGTAACACGAGAACAACACTACTAACTAAGATAGCCGTGATGTTCTTCTCTAATTTACCTAAGAAATTATGTTTACCTCTGTCTCTCAAATAGGCGTCCAGCTCATCACTTTCCTCCGAGATAAATTGCCATCCATCTGGGAATTTGAGCTTTGTTGGAGCGGATCCAACGCCTCGCATAATTTCAACACGTTCAAAATATGCAGAAACAATAGAGCCATCCACACTCAGGAGTAGTTTATCAGGGTGAGAGATATCTAAAATGGCCTCGCAGCGTTCAGAACTACGAGGCGGGTGTGCAACACCAGAGATCATTTAGCCAATACCAAGATCAACATTAAACGCTTGAGCTATTTCATCAGAAATAGCCGATTCCACATCAGACGGTTGGTCGTTTGCTACTAGTAAATCTAAGTTACCTTGAACATACGTATTCTCCGACAAGTAGTTCATCGTTCTTACCATCACCCATGGTCTAGCTAACCCGAGGGTAATCACTTGAAGTAAGAAGTTAGTTAATACTAAAAACATGTAGCTTTTTATCGTTAATGTCGAAGCGAAACTTAACGTTGAATCGGCCTCATTTTCTTTTCCTTCAAGCACTAATTCAGAAAAGGTGTAATTTCTAATTTTTACTTGAATGTAAGCAGCAATCGCAATACTCATAACAATGAAAGCAAAGTAATAAGCAACCATCATTGAAGTCAAACTTCCGTTGTTAGCGATTTCGGATAACGACTCAGGGTTGCTGATCATGTTGAAGCCAACGGCACTGAAGAGAGCCAAGACGGCAACAATAGAGACAACCAGCCATGCAATCATACTGGTTAAGTATACTTTGAAATAAAAGCCATCTTGGTAATCAGCTTTAAACTGACGATCGCCATAGCGATAGCCATTAGAAAAATAATTGGCGATACCGGCAAGTAGCCAGGATTGTAAATAAACATAAGAAGGTATGGATATTAAAATGGCGATGCCACCAGCAATCATGTTCATTTGCATCGTAAATATTATTGCCATGATTGCCGTAAATACGCCGACACCCACAACAAGACCACGCCCAAGAATTGCCCAGTAGGCTCCGGAAACAGTACCATGGAAAGAGAAGTGAACATTTCGAAAGCTTGTCATTGCAGAATCAAAACGAGCATTACTGCGAGATAACAATGGTAACAATGCAAAAAATACCAGTAATAAAACCAATGCAACCTGAGGAGCAAATTGATTACTGATTCCCCAAGCGACTACACAAATCAACGCAATGATTCGCCCTTTCAATATTTGCATGGGCTTACCATGATATTCAAAGCTATCACTACCAATAAATGTATTCCCATAAAAGTAACGTTTATTTCGAACTTTCGCCCAAGCCGAATAAATACCGAGCGTGATCACGGATAGTAGAATGTTAACAATCCATATTCCAAAATACTCTTTCCCTTTTCCACTAAAGAGAACCTTAGTTTCCAACGCTTTGTTTTCCATTTTAACTCCATCTGACGTTTATCATTAAACCATGCGCATCTTGGTGCGCATTGAGAGGTTGCACGCTATAGAAACACGCCGTGCTAATCAATAACCTGAATGGATAAATCAAAGGGAGTTATCATAGTTTTTGCAAATGATAACAAGGAGTTGAATAAGCCTTACTAAGATATTTATCACTATACAGTTACATTCAACCAGAGATTATTTTACCCCTAGAATCCTTTGATAGGTTTCATCTATCGAATTAATTTCTACAACCCATTTTAACTAATGATAATAATTCTCAATAATAGACCTATCGAAACAACACAACGATTGAGTAATTATCATGAAAAAGACACTAACCTTTGCCGCATTACATTTTACTATCGCATTTAGTGTCGCTTACGTACTAACAGGCGACATCTTAATTGGCAGCTTAATTGCCATGATTGAGCCCTCTGTGAATACTGTGGCCTTCTATTTTCATGAAAAGGCTTGGGCTCAAGTTCTAGCGCTTAAAGCTCGTCAGTGGATGACTAAATTAAAAACAGCAAGCTTCGCTACTATCCACTTTAGTGTTGCCTTTACCGTTGTCTACTTATTGACTGGCGATGCCTTTGTTGGTGGTGTGATGGCAACGTTAGAACCCGCTTTGAATTCCGTGGCTTACTACTTCCATGAGAAAGTTTGGCTACGAAAAGCAGAAAGCCAAACAACACAGCCACAGTTTTGTTTGCACCAACACGCTTAACCTAGAGAGTTTATTGTTGACATAGTTGCGACGCGCAATTAAATTATAGTTGTACATCGCAACCATATTGAGAGGCAACATGACTTCAGCACAACTTAGAGAATTATCACGTCAGCTCGTTCGACAGCTTGGAATGCTCGACAAAGATTGTGGTGATATTGCCCTACCTCCGATTCAAGCGCATACGCTTATCGAACTAGAGCAGCAGCCATTAACCGTGAATCAATTAGCGGATAAGCTCAATATTGATAAGTCCAACGCCAGTAGAGCAGTCAATAATCTAGCGAAGAACTCGTTAATCCAAACCTCGCCACACCCTAACGATAAGCGCAGTGTTGTTGCTTCAGTAACAGAGCAAGGGATAAACACTCTTGCCAAACTTCACAATCAACAAAATCAATTTTATGACTCGGTACTTGAGCGTTTAACGGAAGCGGAAACTCAACAAGTTTCGGGGGGAATCGAGCACTACCTTAAAGCACTGCAACAAAGCCACGCTTCAAGTGATGTGGTGGTTCGTCCCCTACAACAGCAAGACAACACCGTAGTGGCCAATGTGATTCGCCAAGTCTCTTATGAGAACGGGCTAACCGAAGATAAAGGTTATGGTGTGGCAGATCCCACCTTAGAAGACATGTTCAGTGTTTATAACAATGAAAGATCTCAGTATTGGGTAATTGAACTTGATGGAAAGGTTGTCGGTGGTGGTGGATTTGCACCATTAGCAGGTATGCCAGAAGTCTGTGAACTGCAAAAGATGTACTTCTTGCCAGAAACAAGAGGCAAAGGCTTAGCGAAGAGGTTGGTTAATATGTCGATGGAGAAAGCTAAGGAACTGGGTTATCAACATATGTATCTAGAAACGACCGAATGCCTTAATGCCGCCGTAAAACTTTACGAAAAATTGGGCTTTGAACACCTTGATTCAGCTTGGGGAGAAACAGGCCATGACGCTTGTGAGGTTGTCATGGCCAAAACGCTATAATGTGTTTTTGAAATAGGGTTAGCGTCGGCAGTTCATCAGATGATAAGCAAGTGAGCGAATTGATTCCTTACGTAACGGGCCAATTAAATAACCGCTAACTACGCAAAAAATTACTGACGCAAGAAGCTGGATTCAAGGCGACAAAAGAGCTCTCTTCCTGCCCATCAAGTACCACTTCTAACGAGTATAAATGTTTAGGGTTAGGATTCTCAATATCAAAAATGATCGGCGCCTCAACCTGGAAAACAACACCCGTATGTTCTGCTCGCACATCTATCGGCATCACCAATGTCATACCATTAAACTTGATTGATGCCGATATTAGCCCCGGCTTTAGCGTTTGATAGATAACATCCACTTTGAACTCACAACCACCACCGTAATGCCAGATCTGCTCTGTCACCACTTGCTCAAGCTTGACGTGACGAACGAACTGCAGATATGGCGCTTGCCAGATTCCGATACGAGAATCCGATTTAGAGACAGCCGGTGAAGAGACTGACTCATCCATATCCTCTTCAAGCAACAGGCTCTCCTCTTCTTCAAGGAAAAGAATCTCAAAACGGTTGCGACCAGACTGCATGTAAGGTCGAATATCTTTACGATATTCGACTTGGCTACCATCACAATCAAACACGGCAACGCCATTGAGTCGCACTTCCGCAAAGTAATCAACACCTGCCATTACTAACTCAACAAACGGGCACGCCAACATCGCATCATCCACTTCGATGTCATGCATCAGGTGCCACTCTTGCTCTGCGATTTCACTTTCACTCAAGCTATCAGGAAGCTTTGAACTTAACGGAGCCGGAAAGGTAATGTCATCTTGTGGAATAGAGAGATCCGTTAGTGGCGATATTTGCCAAAGACCATCGAGAGGTAATCGCATAGCATTCCTTGAGCTAGATCAATTTTGACCGCATTATAATGAATGAATGCATATAAAGACATTTATTTTTCTGAGGATAAAAAAATGCCAGCTCAAGGCTGGCATTCTTTAAAACTGGGAAGAAATTACTCTTCGTCTTCATCATCTTCGTCAGGGTAGATAGCATCTTCACCTTCGTAGTAAGTGCCCCAACCGTCGTAGATAATGTCAAACTTCTCTGCAAGATTTACAAGCTTCTCAACTTGCTCATCAATCGCTTCTGCATTCAGAGTACACTGCATCGTTGCATCACAACAAAGTAGCTTATTGCCATCTTCGTCTTCTGTCTCTTCAGCTTCAAGCACTTCAAAGCCCATTTTGAATGCTTCAACAACGGCTTTCTCAAGTACTGCGAAATCTTCAGCAAAAAGGTGATGCTCGATATCGTATAGAGCTTCAGGATCGCTACCATCTTCGATTAGTGCTTCAATGATGTCGCGAGTCTCTCCTTTTTGAAATTCAATTAATTCCGCTACTGATAGATATTCATCTTCGTGAGACATGTGTCTGCTCCAGAGTGTTGACTATGAAAAGATCAAATTTGATTGCCACGAAATATGGCATGGATCGCCTAGAAAAGCCACCTAGATCAGGTATAGAAGAGTAAGTTTATCGCTAGATAACAGAGGGGATATCAATTAAAAAGTGAAATCAAAATCACAGAAACAAATTTTCAACATATTATTAACTAACGTGTGTTTTAGCATTTCATTTTTATTGTTACTTTTCGCCTTACTTCTCTAAAACTGAGTGGTTAGTCATATCAAATGCATACTGACGATCACTTCATTGGTGCATAAGATCTCATTTTAGAATGGATAATTGCATAAATTTTGAATGAAAAATCATGTTCACCAAGCAAAATGGATTCTCGAGTTACTGAAATTTGAGCATAGAACCGCAAAAAGTTTGTTCTAGCATTGAGTCTTTCAATTGGATTTTAATATCACTAATTTTTAATTAATTAGCATTAAAAACCAATAATTGAGAAATAACACAACCTTTACACAATTTTCAAAACTTGCATATTACGAACAAGCTTGTCATAAATAGACGCTGGATTAATAGTAAGGATGCAAAATGAGTAAGCTGTACGTTGGCTCCGAAGTCGGTCAATTAAGACGAGTTCTCCTAAATCGACCTGAAAGGGCACTCACCCACCTCACCCCTTCTAACTGTCATGAGTTACTCTTTGATGATGTACTTGCAGTAGAAGCCGCAGGTGAAGAACACGATGCCTTTGCGACAACACTTCGTAACCAAGACGTTGAAGTGTTATTACTGCATGACCTACTGGTTGAGACACTCGCTGTAGCTCAAGCTCGTGAGTGGCTGCTTAATACTCAAATCTCTGATTTCCGTTACGGCCCTACATTCGCACGTGATTTAAGAGAATACCTTGCTCAAATGGACAACGAGCACTTAGCCACGATCCTACTGGGTGGTTTAGCCTACTCTGAACTTCCTATTAAATCTTCTTCAATGCTACCGAAGATGCATCGCCCACTTGATTTCGTTATTGAGCCGCTGCCTAACCATCTATTTACCCGCGATACTTCTTGCTGGGTTTATGGAGGCGTCTCTCTTAACCCTATGATGATGCCTGCTCGCCAACGAGAAACGAATCACTTGCGAGCAATATATCGCTGGCACCCTGTATTTGCAGGTCAAGATTTCATTAAGCACTTCGGTGATGAAGATCTTCATTACGACAACGCCAATATTGAAGGTGGAGATGTACTGGTTATCGGTAAAGGTGCCGTGCTTATCGGTATTTCAGAGCGTACTAAACCACAAGGTGTCGAAAACCTAGCCGCGAGTTTATTCAAGTCCGGTCAAGCTAAAGAAGTGATTGCGATTGATTTACCGAAGCACCGCTCTTGTATGCACCTTGATACGGTCATGACGCACATGGATATCGATACATTCTCAGTCTATCCAGAGATCGTTCGTAAAGACCTAGATACTTGGCGCTTAACGCCGAAAGAAAATGGCGAAATGCGAGTAGAGAAAGCTGAAAACTACCTAACAGCGATTGAGGGCGCACTGGACCTCGATCAACTGAAGATCATCACAACCGGTGGTGATAACTACGAAGCTGAACGTGAGCAGTGGAATGACGCTAACAACGTACTGACGGTGAAACCGGGTACGGTTATCGGCTATGAGCGTAATGTTTACACCAATGAAAAATACGACAAAGCAGGCATCGAAGTTCTGACGATTCCGGGCAATGAGCTAGGTCGTGGCCGAGGTGGCGCTCGCTGTATGAGTTGTCCTATCGAAAGAGACGGTATCTAAGCCACAAAACTCAATAAAGCAAACACACTAACTTATCTAGGCCAGTACCATTGTACTGGCCTTTTTTATCAAATTAATAAAATAAATATTCACAAATATAGCATTTTTATGTTTAACTGAGTTCTTCATTGATCCTATATACGCAAGGAGCGAGAGATGGCCTTTAATCTTCGCAATCGTAACTTTCTAAAACTTCTCGACTTTACTCCTAAAGAGATTCAGTTTTTACTCGACCTGTCTGCCGACCTTAAAAAAGCTAAGTATGCAGGTACAGAGCAGAAAAAGCTTAACGGTAAAAACATCGCTTTGATCTTTGAAAAAGCATCCACTCGAACTCGATGTGCTTTTGAGGTAGCTGCTTTTGATCAAGGTGCTCAAGTCTCTTATTTAGGCCCTTCTGGTTCTCAGATTGGTCAGAAAGAATCAATGAAAGATACGGCGCGTGTATTAGGTCGCATGTACGATGGCATTGAATACCGAGGGTTTGGCCAAAGCATTGTCGAAGACCTAGGCGCTTATGCCGGTGTACCGGTTTGGAATGGCTTAACCGATGAATTCCACCCTACTCAGATCTTGGCTGATTTCCTCACTATGCTTGAGCATGGTCGTGGTAAACATCTACATCAAATCAGTTTTGCTTACCTAGGTGATGCACGTAACAACATGGGTAATTCTCTGTTAGTGGGTGCAGCTAAAATGGGTATGGATATTCGCCTTGTCGCACCTAAAGCATTCTGGCCAGAAGAGCACCTTGTCGAAGAGTGCCAAGCTATCGCACAAAGTACAGGTGCAAAAATCACGCTGACAGAAGACGTTGCTGAAGGTGTGGAAGGCTGTGATTTCCTTTATACCGATGTTTGGGTTTCTATGGGTGAAGCGCCAGAAGCTTGGGACGAACGTGTTGCTGTAATGACACCTTACCAAGTGAATATGGATGTCATTAAGCTCACAGGTAACCCTCAAGTGAAATTCATGCATTGCCTGCCCGCTTTCCACAACAATGAAACCGTGATCGGCCAGCAAGTTGCAGACAAATATGGAATGAACGGCTTAGAAGTCACTGACGAAGTCTTTGAATCGGATTACTCAATTGTATTTGATGAAGCAGAGAATCGCATGCATACCATCAAAGCGGTAATGGTTGCGACTCTGGGCCAATAGCGAACACTGAAAGTAAACAAAAGCTTGATGTAATCGCTTGCGCTCACAAATTGAAAGCGTATAATTCTCGGCAATTTGTCTGAGAGTAGTGAAAATGACGCCAAGCAATGTTGTGATAAAACATAATGATATTGTGAAAACACATAATAAAATTGTGAAAACACCAAATATTGCTCGCAAGCTAGCATGCTTGCCAGGCCGTCTATTCTGCTTTTCAGCACTTTTTTAAAGCCTCCCATTATGGGGGGCTTTTTTATGGCCAATACATTATTGTGGGGAAGAAGATCATGGCGAATTCGCTCTATCAAAAGCACATCATCTCAATTCCAGAGCTTTCTCGTGAAGAGCTAGAATTAATTGTTCAAACGGCAGGTCAGCTAAAGGCTGAACCAAACCCAGAACTCATCAAGAACAAAGTTGTTGCCAGCTGCTTCTTCGAACCTTCAACGCGAACTCGTCTCTCTTTTGAAACGGCTATTCAACGCATCGGTGGTGATGTGATTGGTTTCGACAGTGGTGGTAACACCTCACTGGCGAAGAAAGGCGAAACGCTAGCGGACTCGGTACAGGTTATCTCTTCATACGTTGATGCTTACGTAATGCGTCATCCTCAAGAAGGTGCTGCGCGTCTGGCTTCTGAGTTTTCTAACGGTGTACCGGTTATTAACGCAGGTGACGGCGCAAACCAACACCCAACACAAACGCTATTAGACCTATTCTCTATCGCTGAGACACAAGGTCGCCTAGACAACCTCAACGTTGCATTCGTTGGTGACCTTAAATACGGCCGTACGGTTCACTCGTTGACTCAAGCGCTAGCGAAGTTCGATAACATCTGTTTCTACTTCGTAGCACCTGAAGCACTGGCGATGCCAGACTACATTTGCGAAGAACTTGATGAAGCGGGTATCAAGTATCAACTGCTGACAGACATGGAAGATGTCATTCCAGAACTTGATGTCTTGTACATGACTCGAGTTCAAAAAGAGCGCTTCGATGAATCGGAATACGCGCACATCAAATCAGCGTACATCCTGACTGCTCCGATGCTGGAAAATGCACGTGATAACCTAAAGGTTCTTCACCCTCTTCCTCGTGTTGATGAAATTACTGTCGATGTCGATAAAACACCTTACGCTTACTACTTCCAGCAAGCAGAGAACGGTGTTTACGCACGTGAAGCACTGCTAGCCCTTGTTCTTAACGAAACGCTGTAGAGGAGAGATATCATGTCTAAAGAGACTCAATTAAAAGTTGAAGCAATCAAGAACGGAACGGTTATCGACCATATCCCAGCCAACATCGGGATCAAGGTACTCAAACTGTTCGACATGCATAACTCAAATCAGCGAGTAACGATTGGCCTAAACCTGCCATCTTCTGCTCTAGGCGGCAAAGACTTACTCAAGATAGAGAATGTTTTTATCACTGAAGAACAGGCGAGCAAGTTAGCACTTTACGCACCTCACGCAACGGTAAACCAAATCGAAGATTACGAAGTGGTTAAGAAGCTACCACTAGAACTTCCTGAGCAAATCAACGATGTGTTTGAGTGTCCAAACACCAACTGTATTACTCACAATGAGCCCGTAGAAAGCAGCTTTAAGATCTTTGAAAAGAAAGAAGATATTCGATTGAAGTGTAAGTACTGCGAAAAAGTATTCTCTCGTGAGATCGTGACAGAAAGATAACGTCATACGGCAACGCCGATCGAACGCAAAAACTATTCAATACCTCGCCTGTGCGGGGTATTTTGCTCTTTACCTATCCTGAGTTTGAAGGCACACTAAAAATTGCTTTTTATCCAATAACTGACGGAATAACCAATGACTAAAGTACTTCACACAGAATCTGCTCCAGCTGCAATCGGCCCATACGTACAAGGTGTTGACCTTGGCAATATGGTTCTGACTTCTGGTCAAATCCCAGTAAACCCAGCAACTGGTGAAGTATCTGCTAATATCGCAGAGCAAGCTCGCCAATCTCTAGACAACGTTCAAGCGGTTGTTGAAGCTTCTGGCCTGACTGTAAAAGACATCGTAAAACTAACGGTATTCGTTAAAGACCTAAACGACTTCGGCACAGTAAACGAAGTTTACGGTAAGTTCTTTGATGAGCACGGTGTTGCAAACTACCCTGCACGTTCATGTGTTGAAGTAGCTCGTCTACCAAAAGATGTAGGTATCGAGATCGAAGCTATTGCGGTTCGCAAATAGGTTCTTCCTCTAGAATAAACGGTTTCTAGTAAACAAGTTGGCATGAAGCTGAGCGTTTATCAGATACAAAAAAGGTTGCCCAATTGGCAACCTTTTTTATTGTTCATCGTTTCACTTAGATGATTACTTCTTATTAAGCTCAATCACTTCTTTGTCTAACTCTTCAAGCTTAGCAGCCATCTGCTCACGGGCTAAGTTAGCCAGTTGACGAACATTAGACTTATCGTAATCTTCAGTGCTGATTGGTGGCAGCATTTCAACAATCACATGACCATTGTTCCAACGGTTCAGCTTCACGCCACCAGTTGAGCTACACACGATAGGGATAATAGGTAAGCCAGCGCCAATCGCAGCATGGAAAGCACCCGTTTTGAATGGCAACAAACCACGACCACGAGAACGAGTCCCCTCAGGGAACATCCATACTGAAACATCACTCTCTTTAAGGCTAGTAACCACTTGGTCAATCGTACCTACCGCTTTGCTGCGGTTAGCTCGATCAATTAGGATATTACCCGTCAACCAGTATAGCTGACCAAAAAGAGGCATCCACGCTAGGCTTTTCTTGCCTACTGTCACAACTTTAGGTGTTACCGCTGATGAAATCGTGAATAGATCCCAGCTGTTTTGGTGGTTTGCAACGTAAACATGTTGGCCACGAGAGTAAGCATCTTCCGGGATGCGAAGCTCTAACTTCATGCCAAAGATTTTCGACATGCGACCGAAATAACGACCAAAGGTAAATACGTGTTTCGGGTTACGTGGGCTTAATAGACAATAGCCACAACCAAATACAAACATAAGAATCGCAAATATCGCTACTGCGAAAATACGTAATATTGCTATCATTTTGTTCCTCACAACCGCCAAGTTGATTCATCTATTCACACAAAATAGGCAATAGATTCACTTGCGGTAAATACAACTATAAAAAAGCCGAAACCAAGGTTCCGACTTTTATGTTTTCATCTTACTGATTCATGAATCCACTAACCTAAGTTAGTTCGACTCGCTAAATCGTGTAATGTTTGCGCCTAAAGCTGAAAGCTTATCTTCAATCTTATCGTAGCCACGATCGATGTGATAAATACGGTCAACGATAGTTTCGCCTTGGGCAATACAGCCAGCAATAACTAGACTCGCAGATGCACGAAGATCCGTTGCCATTACTTGAGCACCGCTTAACTTCTCAGTTTCACCACAGATAGCCGTGTTGCCTTCGATTTCTGCTTTTGCACCCATTCGCTGTAACTCAGGAATGTGCATAAAGCGGTTTTCAAAGATAGTCTCAGTGATAACACCACTGCCCTTCGCCATCATGTTGAGCAGAGTAAACTGTGCTTGCATGTCGGTTGGGAAACCTGGGTGAGGTGCTGTTACGATTTTCACCGCTTTCAGCTCACGATCTGTCATATCAAGGCTGATCCAGTCTTCGCCCGTTTCAACCTTCGCACCCGCTTCTTCAAGCTTCGCTAATGCAGCTTCAAGAAGATGAGCGTTGGTGTTGCGACAAACCACTTTACCGCCAGAAACAGCAGCAGCAACAAGGAACGTACCCGTTTCGATACGGTCAGCAACCACAGAGTGATGACCACCACCAAGACGCTCAACGCCTTCGATAGTAATCGTATCTGTACCTGCGCCAGAAATCTTAGCACCTAGTTTGTTTAGGAAATCAGCCGTATCAACAATCTCAGGCTCACGCGCTGAGTTATCTAATACAGTTGTACCTTCCGCTAGCGTTGCTGCACACATGATAGTAATGGTGGCACCCACACTTACTTTATCCATCACGATGTGCGCGCCTTTCAAACGGCCGTCAACACTTGCTTTTACATAACCATCTTCCAACTTAATGGTCGCACCTAGTTGCTCTAGGCCATGGATATGTAAATCAACAGGTCGAGCGCCAATTGCACAACCACCAGGAAGTGACACTTGGCCTTCACCAAAACGAGCGACTAGAGGACCTAAAGCCCAAATAGAAGCACGCATTGTTTTTACTAAATCATAAGGCGCACAAAATTCATTAATCTCGCTGCCATCAACATGAACACTACCGTTACGTGATACTTTTGCGCCTAAACGCTTAAGTAGTTCCATCGTAGTATCGATGTCACGTAGGTGAGGAACATTACTCACTTCAACCGGCTCTTCAGCAAGGATTGAGGCGAATAAAATAGGTAGCGCTGCATTTTTTGCGCCTGAGATCGTCACTTCACCGCTTAACGGCTTATCCGATCCAATAACTCGAAACTTTTCCATCATAAACCTTAAAGTGACATCAGTTTCTTATCACGTTCCCACTCTTCTGGCGTGAAAGCCTTAATAGAAAGAGCATGGATGTCATTGCGTTGAATGTATTCCATTAGTGGGCCGTAGATTAGTTGCTGCTTCTTAACTCGATTCATGCCGTCAAAACATGCATCAACCGCAACAACTTCGTAATGACTGCCTTCACCCTTCACGAAAATCTCCTGAAGGTTCAGTGCCGCTGCTAATAATTCTTGTACTTTTGTGCTGTCCACAAATAGCTCCTGCCTAATTTTTTATGTGTTCTGCCATCATTGGCTGGATATTGCTCAATTGGAACAACGTTCGTAATTGTTCTGGCACGAAACTGAGCATTATATGACAGTTTTGATTTTTTGCATGCTCTAATAAGTGAATTAGCATCACCATTCCTGCTGAATCGACTCGATTTATATGGCTAAGGTCAATTTCAACGCTCGATTCCGTCGTTTGCCACTTTTCCAATATACGCCAGATTGCAGGGACACTGTCTCGGTCTATGTCACCGAGCAGCTGATACTCTTTAGAGCTTAGTGCTTGCCATTGAGAGTGGCTCATTATTTATTACTCTCAAAACGAATCGGTTGTGCTGCAAGTTTCTCTAATTCATCGGCAACTTGTAAGATGCCTTCTTGACGAATTTTAGTATTCCACTCTGATTGCTTGCTCGATAATAGGCTAATACCTTCAGCAACCATATCAAACGCCTTCCACTCGCCCGACTTCTTGTCTTTGCGTAACTTAAATTCAA
Organism: Vibrio sp. G-C-1; assembly: GCF_021728015.1. Taxonomy (NCBI): domain Bacteria; kingdom Pseudomonadati; phylum Pseudomonadota; class Gammaproteobacteria; order Vibrionales; family Vibrionaceae; genus Vibrio; species Vibrio sp. G-C-1. The sequence goes on from NZ_JAKKCR010000022.1 coordinate 24,550, forward strand.
GCTTAATGTTTGGTCGCGGCGTATCTATGATACTAACCTTAATACTGGTAATACGGCTATCTGCTTTGATTTTTGGCTCAGGACCAAATTCAATCGTCTGATCCGAGTACTGAGTCAGTACTTGAGCATAAGAAGATACAAGGTATTTACGGAACGCATCGATAAACACACCTACGTCTTTTCTATCCGCGCCTTTCAAGTTTGGACCTAGCAGTTTAAGAGCCGCATATTGAGCATTAACATAGGGCATCAACTCTTCTTCCACAATGACCTTCAATAACTCAGGATCTTGCTGGATATTCTCTTGCTCACTCTTCAAACGATCAAATGCCACTTCTGCAACTTGCGTCATCATCTGATAAGGCTGAGTGCGATCAATCGATTCTGCAGCAAATGCTGGAGTAGAAATAAGCAACGCCATTGCCGCCATAAACATTGATTTCAAGTAACCGATAGCTTTTAAATGACTAATATCTTTTAAATGACTAATAGTTTTCAACATCATCTTACTCCTTAGCTTCGCTGTCATCAGAGCCACCAACGCTATACAGCACTTGGCCAATCAAATCTTCTAGTACTAATGCTGACTTGGTGTCTTCAATAGAATCACCATCAACCAACATCTCTTCATCATCGAAAATGAAGCCAGGAACCAGACTGATGTACTGCTCACCGATTAAGCCAGACGTTAAGATTTGAGCACTAGAGGTATCTGGAAATTGTGAGTACTTCGCATCAATAGATAATTCAACGACAGGAAGGTAACTCTCGGTATCAAGCTCAATACTTTTAACTCGACCGACAACGACGCCACCCACCTTCACTGGAGAGCGAACTTTTAGGCTACCAATGTTGTCAAAAGTCGCTTTTAGATTGTAAGTATGGTTCGAACCTAAGCCTTTTACGTCAGCGACTTGAAAGATCATGATTAAGATTGCGCAAATTCCGACAATAACAAAGGTGCCGACCCATAATTCTAATTTTCGAGTTTGTTGCATGATTAATTCCCAAACATCAATGCGGTAAGAACAAAATCTAGCCCTAATACCGCTAGAGAAGAGTGCACTACAGTGCGTGTGGTTGCCTGACTAATACCTTCTGAGGTCGGTACCGCATCATAACCATTAAAAAGTGCGATCCAAGTTACTGTGATAGCAAAGACCATACATTTGATCGTGCTGTTACCAATATCTCGACCTAGCTCAACGGAAGACTGCATCGCAGACCAGAAACTGCCGTGGTCAATGCCCTTCCAATCAACACCAACTAACTGAGCCCCCCAAATCCCGACCGCCATAAAGATCATGGCGAGCAGTGGCATTGAGATAAGCCCGGCCCAAAGGCGTGGCGCAATAATGCGTTTGAGAGGATCGACGGCCATCATTTCAAGGCTAGAGATCTGTTCGGTTGCTTTCATTAAGCCGATCTCAGCCGTTAACGCTGAACCTGCGCGGCCTGCAAACAATAACGCAGTCACCACTGGGCCCAACTCACGTAACAATGAAAGCGCGACCATTTGACCAAGATTACCCTCAGCACCGTAGTCGATTAACACGACATAGCCTTGCAGGCTGAGCACCATGCCAATAAACAAACCCGAAACTAAAATGATAGCTAATGACTGAACACCAACGCTATAAAGTTGTTTAACGAATAAAGGGAAATTCTTTAGTCTCGGGATTCCAAGCAAAGCCCCAAATAACATCAGGCTTGCTCGACCAAATGACTCACAGATCGCAAGTGTTCGCTTACCGACACCCGCAATAGCTTTAACAATCATATTAAAACAAATCCTCTTTTAAGCTCTTCGCAGGAAATCTAAACGGCACAGGGCCATCCGCGTCACCTTGCAAAAATTGCTGCACTCTCGGATCGCTGTTGTTGTACAACTCATCAGGCGCACCAGCAGCAATGATTTTTCCATCAGCCATCAGATAAACCCAATCGGCAATACTCATCACCTCAGGCACATCGTGAGAAACGACAATAGAGGTTAAGCCCAAAGCTTGATTGAGATTGCGGATCAGCTCAACCAAGACGCCCATAGTGATCGGGTCTTGGCCAACAAATGGTTCATCGTACATGATGAGTTCAGGATCCAGTGCGATCGCACGGGCCAACGCAGCACGTCTCGCCATCCCACCAGACAATTCACTCGGCATCAATTGCGCAGCACCTCGTAACCCTACTGCTTCAAGCTTAAGTAATACGATGGTACGAATGAATTTTTCGTTAAGTTCAGTATGCTCTCGCAGCGGAAACGCCACATTATCAAAGACATTAAGATCAGTAAAAAGTGCACCCGATTGGAAAAGCATGCTCATTTTCTTGCGGGCTTGATATAGCTTACGACGTGATAATGCAGGGATATTGTCGCCATCAAACCAAATTTCGCCCTCATCTGGCGGTAATTGTCCGCCAATCAAACGCAGCAAGGTCGTTTTACCGATCCCTGACGGGCCCATGATTGCGGTTATTTTGCCTTGAGGCACCTCTAAACTGATGTCATCAAAGATAACGCGCTCACCGCGTGAGAAGCTGAGGTTCTTAACTTTCACAAGCTCAGTGTTCAACATATTTTTGTTGTTTCCTTGCTTTAAAATACGCCAATTATGGCTGCAATAATAATGAGTCTACTTTAGAATTAAAAGCACTGTTCAATTAATTCATATTAAACAGAAATCTATGCAGGAATTTGAAAGCATTAGAAAATTATCTATTGAGCTCTCTTTCTTGCCTGCTAACTGGTAATTAATTTGCCGAGTGACTTCCCTTTTATCTAGCAACAAGTCAAAATTAGCGGTTAATTCTCCGTTTTTTATTAATTTTTAGGAATCATCATGCTTGAAGCGATTGCGTTTCTTATTATCGGTCTAGGTTTTTTGGTGTGGAGCGCAGATAAACTGGTTTATGGAGCCGCTGCTCTTGCTCGCAACTTTGGTATCTCACCATTAGTTATCGGTATGACGATTCTAGCAATGGGGTCTTCAGCTCCTGAAATGATGGTTTCAGCAACAGCTGCTCTTGATGGAAAAACAGATACAGCTGTAGGTAACGTTCTCGGTTCTAACATCGCCAACATCGCACTGATTTTGGGTATTACAGCGCTTATCAAACCGCTATCAATTAGCTCTGGTGTGATTCGCCGTGAACTACCATTGATGATTGGTGTGACTCTACTAGCGGGCGCTTTGCTGTGGGACAACCATTTAGGGTTCTACGAAGGCGTATTGTTGTTTGTTCTTTTTGCCGCATTCTTATTCGCGATGCTGCAAATCAGCCGCAGTGAGAAAAAGAACGGCGATGCCTTCCTTGAAGAACAAGAATCTGAAGTTCCTGAAGGCGTGAGCAACCCTAAAGCCGCAATGTGGGTGGTAGTTGGTCTGATAATTCTGCCTCTAGCTGCCAACATGTTGGTTGATAACGCGGTTGTTATCGCGAAGTTCTTTGGCATGAGCGACCTTGTGATTGGTTTAACCATTATTGCCGTTGGTACAAGTCTGCCTGAGCTAGCAGCATCACTTGCTGGCGTAATGAAGGGTGAGGATGATATGGCCGTGGGTAATATCATTGGCTCGAACGTATTCAACATCCTTGCTGTTATGGGTATCCCTGGCATCCTCAACCCTTCAGTCTTGAGCGAGTTTGCGATGGGTCGTGATTTCTGGGTAATGCTAGGTGTATCGCTACTTCTTGTTGTAATGGCACTAGGTAAATCACGTAGTGTGAATCGTATTGAAGGCGGTGTGTTAATAGTGACATTCGTGGCCTACCAAGCTTACCTACTTATGAACATGTCAGCTTAATTATTGATTTAACTTCCCGTACTTGGAGTATTTAATGTCTCAGTCATTCGATTACCGTAGTGTTGCAAAGCAAGTTTTGGAAACCGAAGTTGCAGGTCTTACTCAATTGGACCAATATTTTAATGATGACTTTTGCAAAGCTTGCGACCTTATCCTGAACAACAAAGGAAAAGTGGTTGTGATGGGCATGGGTAAATCAGGCCACATTGGCAACAAAATCGCAGCCACATTGGCAAGTACCGGGACATCCGCTTTCTTTGTGCACCCAGGTGAAGCAGCGCATGGCGACCTAGGTATGATCGGGGCTGGCGATGTTGTGATAGCAATATCCAACTCTGGCGAATCAGGTGAAATCCTAAGCTTGTTCCCGGTATTGAAGCGTTTGAACATCAAGATTATCAGCATGACAGGTAAGCCAGCATCAAACATGGCGACTTTGTCTGATATTCATTTACAAATATCAGTGCCAGAAGAAGCGTGCCCATTAGGGCTTGCACCAACAACCAGCACCACGGCAACCTTGGTGATGGGTGATGCATTAGCCGTCGCACTTTTACAAGCCAGAGGCTTTACTGCGCAAGATTTTGCTTTGTCCCACCCTGGCGGCGCTTTGGGTCGACAACTATTATTGAAGCTTGAAGATATCATGCATACGGGCGATGCACTCCCAGTGGTAGCACCGGAAGCATTGGTACGAGACGCTCTTTTGGAGATATCTCAAAAAGGCTTGGGGATGACGGCAGTCGTAGGTGAAGACGGTCTAATGGCCGGTATTTTTACTGATGGTGATTTGCGCCGTATCCTAGACAAGCGCATCGATATCCATGATACGCAGATCGGCGACGTGATGACGCTAAATCCGACGGTAGCAGAACCAAACATGCTCGCGGTTGAGGGTTTGAACTTGATGCAAGCTAAGAGCATCAATGGCCTAATGCTGTGCCATGAAGGCAAACTAGTCGGAGCGTTAAACATGCATGACTTACTGAAAGCAGGAGTAATGTAATGACACAGACAGTCGAAACTCTATACGGCACGGTAGATTCAGAAGTGTTTGCCGTAGCGAAAGAGATTAAATTGCTTATTTGCGATGTCGATGGCGTATTCTCAGATGGTCGCATCTACATGGGCAACAACGGTGAAGAACTGAAAACCTTCCACACTCGTGATGGCTATGGCATTAAGTCACTGATGAACGCCGGTATCGAAATCGCGATCATCACTGGCCGTAAATCTCAAATTGTTGAGAATCGAATGACCGCTCTCGGTATTAAGCTTATTTATCAAGGTCAGGATGATAAAGTTAAGGCATACCAAGATATTTGCGATAAGCTTTCTGTAAATCCTGAAAATACGGGCTACATCGGAGACGATCTGATCGACTGGCCTGTGATGGAAAAAGTTGGCTTGAAAGTATGTGTTGCAGATGGTCATCCACTACTTGCAAAGCGTGCAAATTACGTGACAACCATTAACGGTGGTCACGGTGCGGTACGTGAAGTTTGCGACCTTATTTTACAAGCAAGAAATGAACTCGACGTGCATAAAGGTTTAAGCATATGAGTTTTACTCGTATTATCTATTTAATACTAATATTTATTGCCTCTTGGTCGACCTATTACTTGTACGACAAAGAGCAAACATCAACGATACAAGTGGCTCCAAATTTGGAGCTGCCCGCGTTTAGTGGCAAAAGTCTAAACAACATTAGCTATGACGAAAGCGGTATTCGTAGCTATCAGGTTGAATCGACGTATTTAGAGCACTACTCAGTGGTTGGCGATACGCACTTTCAAAACCCGGTTCTTTCGGTATTCCGAGAAGGGCACACGATTGAATGGCAAGTCACCGCTGATCGCGCGATTATGGATGAGAATCAAGTTGTCACGTTTTATGACAACGTCGTGGCAAAGAACCTGTTGCCAGAAGCCAGCTTCGATACAATGACCACAGATAAAATGGTTGTTGAGCTGCCTAGCCGAGATTTTTATTCAGAGACTCCGGTCCATATGATCGGTACATTTTTTGAAACTGAGGGACAAGCAATGAAAGGTAACTTCGGTACCAACAATGCAACCCTCTTTAATTCTGTTCAAGGTAGATATGAAACTCTTACACCTTAGTTTATTCGCTTTGACCCTTGCGGCGCCTAATGTCTATGCCCTTTCTTCGGATAGCGAGCAACCTGTCTACATTGACTCAGACAGCCAGCAATTGGATATGAAAAGTAACCAAGTGACTTTCCTTGGTGATGTAAACCTTAAGCAAGGCAGCATCAATATCAATGCCGATAAGGTTATTGTTACCCGCAACGCCGTAAACGGTGAGATTGAAGAAATTCAAGGCTTCGGTAAGCCAGCGACCTTCTCTCAACTGACTGACGACGGGAAGACACTCTACGGTGAAGCTGATGACTTACATTACCAGCTTGTTGCCGACAAATTGATCATGACTAAGAATGCAATGCTATCTCAAGATGGCAGCATCATTCGTGGCTCTAGGATCACCTACCAGATCGGCTCTCAAAAATTAGTCGCCGACAGTGGTGAAAACAAACGAGTGTCAACGGTTTTACAACCAACGGAAGTGAATAAGTAACGATGGCTGTTCTTAAAGCAAAAAACCTAGCGAAAACCTACAGCAAGCGCAAAGTTGTTACCGATGTAAGCTTGCAGGTAGAGTCAGGCCAGATCGTTGGTCTGCTTGGCCCTAACGGTGCCGGTAAAACCACGTCTTTCTATATGATAGTTGGTCTGGTTGCGCGTGATGAAGGTACTATCAGCATTGACGACCGTGACATCAGTATCTTGCCAATGCACAGTCGTTCTCGTCTTGGTATCGGTTACCTACCGCAAGAAGCATCGATTTTCCGTAAATTGTCTGTTGAGAACAACATCATGGCCGTTTTACAAACCCGTGATGAGATGACTAACGAACAGCGCCAAGATAAGCTGGAAGACCTTCTAGAAGAGTTTCACATCCAACATATCCGCACCAGTAATGGTATGGCTCTGTCAGGTGGTGAGCGTCGTCGTGTGGAGATTGCTCGAGCTCTAGCAGCAAACCCGCAATTCATTCTGCTGGATGAACCGTTTGCCGGTGTTGACCCGATCTCAGTTATCGATATCAAGAAAATCATTGTTCACCTACGCGATCGCGGCTTGGGCGTTTTGATTACCGATCACAACGTTCGTGAAACATTAGATGTGTGTGAAAAAGCTTACATCGTAAGCCAAGGACACCTGATCGCTGAAGGTACTCCTGAAGATGTTCTCAATAACGAACAAGTTAAACAAGTTTATCTAGGCGAACAATTCCGTCTATGATTATATAGAGAGTATCGAGAGTTCTAAGAATAATAACTAGGTAAGTCACACTGAATGAAACCCTCATTACAACTTAAGCTAGGCCAACAGTTAGCAATGACTCCTCAATTGCAGCAAGCGATTCGTTTGTTGCAATTGTCTACTTTAGATTTGCAGCAAGAGATTCAAGAAGCACTTGAATCTAATCCACTACTCGATGTCGAAGAAGGCAATGAAGATACGCCTACATCGGAAGAGAAACCTAGCAGTGACGAGAAAGAAACAGTTGAAGCCACAGAGCAAGATTTACCTGATAGTTCAGACTTAATCGAAAAATCAGAAATTGGCAACGAACTAGAAATCGACACAACTTGGGAAGACGTCTACAGCGCAAACACAGGTAACACTGGTATTGCGATTGATGACGACATGCCTGTTTATCAAGGCGAAACGACTCAAAGCCTACACGATTACCTACTTTGGCAACTCGACCTAACACCATTCTCTGAAACTGACCGAAGCATTGCTTTCGCGCTGATTGATGCCATTGATGACTATGGCTACCTCACCGTATCTTGTGAAGATATCCTTGAAAACTTCGATAGCGAAGAAGTAGAGCTTGATGAGATTGAAGCCGTCCGCAAACGAGTTCAGCAGTTTGACCCGCTGGGTGTCGGTTCAGTAAACCTACAAGATTGCTTGTTACTGCAACTGGCAACCTTTCCCCAGGATACCCCTTGGCTTAACGAAGCTAAGTTAGTACTTACTAGCCACATCGACCAACTCGGTAACCGCGATTACAAATTAGTCATCAAAGAAACCAAGCTGAAAGAAGCGGAACTACGTGAGGTTCTGCAGCTGATTCAGCAACTGGATCCTCGACCTGGCAGTAAGATTACACCGGACGAAACTGAATATGTGGTTCCAGACGTAACGGTGTTCAAAGATCTTGGAAAGTGGTTAGTCACCATTAACCCTGATAGTGTCCCTAAGCTGAAAGTAAATCAGCAATATGCCGCTCTTGGTAGCAAGGGCAGCAGCGCAGACAACCAATTCATTCGCTCAAATTTGCAAGAAGCAAAATGGCTAATCAAAAGCTTAGAAAGCCGAAATGAGACGCTACTCAAAGTTGCGCGATGCATTGTTGAACATCAGCGTGATTTCTTCGAACATGGCGAAGAAGCGATGAAGCCAATGGTTCTGAATGATGTTGCGTTAGCCGTTGATATGCACGAATCCACGATCTCTCGTGTGACGACTCAAAAATTCATGCACACGCCACGTGGCATCTTCGAACTCAAATACTTTTTCTCAAGCCATGTCAGCACTGACAATGGCGGTGAATGTTCATCTACAGCAATTCGCGCACTGATTAAGAAGCTTGTCGCAGCGGAAAATACCGCGAAGCCTCTCAGTGATAGTAAAATTGCTGCTTTACTGGCTGACCAAGGAATTCAGGTAGCTAGACGTACCATAGCGAAATACCGTGAGTCTCTGGGCATTGCCCCATCGAGTCAGCGTAAACGCCTGTTATAGGCTAATTTAGTTAGCTATTTAGTTAACTATTAATTTAGTTATAACCGGGCAACCAACTGAAAAGGAAAGTCTATGCAAATCAATATTCAAGGCCATCACGTTGATCTTACCGATTCAATGCAAGACTATGTTCGCACTAAATTCGACAAACTTGAGCGCTTCTTTGATCATATCAATAGCGTTCAGGTTGTTTTAAAAGTTGAGAAAATCAATCAAATCGCGGAAGCTACCCTGCATATAAATCAGGGGGAAATCCATGCGACAGCAACTGATGAAAGCATGTATGCCGCGATTGATTCATTGGTTGATAAACTCGTCCGCCAACTCAACAAGCACAAAGAAAAGCTAAGTAGTCACTAACATGCAATTAAGCGAAGTACTTTCATTGGACTGCACCAAAAGTGCAGTCCAATGCACAAGCAAAAAAAGAGCCCTTGAGCTCATCAGTCAGATCGCTGCAGAAAGCTGTGGTCAAGATTCAACAGAACTGTTTGAGTGCATGTTGAGCCGTGAAAAAATGGGCAGTACTGGTATTGGTAATGGCATCGCTATTCCTCATGCTCGTATGAATGTCAGTGATAAAGCGATAGCTGTATTACTACAATGCCAAGACCCAATCGAATTTGATGCGATTGATAATCGTCCTGTCGACCTACTATTTGCTCTGCTTGTTCCTAGTGAACAATGTAAAGAACATCTAAAAACCCTTTCATGTATGGCAGAACGACTTAACGACAAGCAGACTCTTAAAAAGTTGCGTAATGCTCAAAGCGATCAAGAGCTTTACGACATCATGATCCAAGTGCCAACTTGCGAGCAATAACATGCGATTAATCGTTGTGAGTGGCCAATCTGGGGCCGGTAAAAGTGTTGCGTTACGAGTCCTTGAAGACTTGGGGTATTACTGTGTGGATAATCTTCCAGTAAACCTGCTAAGCGACTTCGTCGAATCGGTACGCGAGATCAATCAAAACGTCGCTGTTAGCATTGATATTCGCAATCTACCGAAAGAACCGCAGTTAGTTACAGAGACACTAGAACAACTAGAAGCCGCCACTGATATTGATGTGAACGTTTTGTTCCTAGACGCAAGTAAGCAAACGCTACTCAAACGCTACAGCGAAACACGCAGAATCCACCCTTTATCGATCGGTCAGGAAAAGTTATCTCTTGAGCAAGCGATTGATTTAGAAAAGACACTCCTAACACCTCTCGCAGAGCAAGCCAGCATTGTGATTGACAGCAGTGATTGCAACCTCTACGAATTGAGCGAAAAGGTTCGATTTAAAGTTGAAGGCAAAGAGAAGCAAGAGCTGATCATTGTCTTTCAATCTTTCGGTTTCAAATACGGCCTACCAAGTGATGCCGACTATGTGTTTGATGTTCGCTTTTTGCCGAATCCTCACTGGGAACCCGCACTACGACCATTAACGGGTCTTGATGCACCCATTCACTCTTTTCTTGAAAAACACTCAGAAGTTCTTGAACTCAAGCAGCAAATTCAAGGCTTTGTTGAGCAGTGGTTGCCAATGTTAGAGAAGAATAATCGCAGCTATCTAACGGTCGCGATTGGTTGTACCGGCGGTAAACACCGCTCGGTTTACCTAACTCAGAAAATTGGTGAATACTTCGAACAACTTGGCCATCAAGTTCAAATCAGACACGCCTCCCTAGAGAAGCACCAACAGGGCTAACCATGGAATTAACTCGAACTGTACTGATCCAAAATCGCTTGGGTCTTCACGCTAGAGCAGCCGTAAAATTGGTTGAGCTTGCACAAAGCTTTGATGCAACCATCACCATCCATAGTGAAGAAGATAAAACAGCAACAGCAGACAGTGTAATGGGGCTACTTATGCTGGAGTCGGCGCAAGGGCAACACATCACCATCCAAGCCGCAGGCACCGATTCACAGCAAGCGCTTGATGCCGTTTGTCACCTAATTGAAGACCGGTTTGATGAGGGCGAGTAGCAAAAAACGCTTCACTCACAACATCTAAAACTCAAACCACGCATCAACCAATATTAATTCTTAGTTCTACCTAAGTTAATGATTTAAATAAGCCCCAGAATTAAGTTACTATTCCAAGCATTGTTAGAATAATGAGATAGGAGGAAAATATGGCAGAGCAATTAGAATTCGACCAAGCTCACCAAACCCTCCAAGAAGTCAGCGAAGCCCTAGAAAACGGCCGATTTGTTCACGTACGCCGACAACTTCAGGATATGGAACCTGAGGATATTGCACACCTTTTAGAAGCCTCCCCTCGCAAAAGTCGTGACGTACTCTGGCAACTCACCGATCCTGAAGACTACGGTGAAATTCTTGATGAACTAAACGAAGACGTCAAAGATGCTCTTGTGTCGAAAATGGCACCAGAGACCTTGGCAGAAGCAACAGAAGGCATGGAAACCGATGACGTCGCGTACGTACTTCGAAGCCTACCTGACGATGTTTCTCGAGAAGTCCTTTCCCAAATGGACTCCGTTGATCGTGCATTAGTAGAAACCGCCCTTTCGTACCCTGAAGATTCAGCGGGTGCGTTAATGAACACCGACGTAATCACGATCCGTGGTGATGTCGATGTTGAGGTCGTACTGCGTTATTTACGTATGCGTGGTGAATTACCTGACGCTACCGATGCATTATATGTTATCGATGACGACGAACGCCTCATTGGTAACCTATCGCTCAGCACACTGATTACGACTCAACCTGATGTGTCTGTTTCAGAAGTGATGGAAGATGCCGACGAAGCGATCGCCGTTGAAACCAGTGCCTCTGATATCGCCAGCCTGTTCGAACGTCGTAACTGGGTGTCAGCTCCTGTTGTCGATGTAAATCAACATCTTGTAGGTCGTATCACGATCGATGACGTGGTTGATGTTATCCGTGAAGATGCCGAGCACTCAATGATGAGTATGGCGGGTATGGACGATGACGAAGATACCTTCGCACCGGTCGTAAAATCCGCTCGTCGTCGTAGTGTATGGTTAGGCGCAAACGTTTTGGCAGCACTCGCGGCAGCGTCTGTGTCGAATATGTTTGAGGCCACACTGAATGAGATGGCCGCGATTGCTGTTTTGATGACTATCGTACCGTCCATGGGTGGTGTTGCAGGTAACCAAACCGTCGCTCTAGTGATTCGTGGTTTAGCGCTTGGTCACATTGGTGATAGTAACAAACGCGAACTGCTACTCAAAGAAGCCTCTATCGGCTTCCTTAACGGCATTCTATGGGCCGTTATCATTGGCGGCATAGTGGTTGCTTGGAAAGGCAATTGGATCTTGGGAGGCATCATCTCAGCAGCGATGATGACAAACTTGATTGTCGCGGGTATCGCCGGTGTAACCATTCCTGTGATGCTGAAGAAGATGAATATCGACCCTGCCCTTGCAGGCGGTATGGCTCTGACCACAGTAACCGATGTGATTGGCCTATCGGTATTCTTAGGCTTAGCCACCATTCTTATCTAACTCATGCTTATCTAGTGTGAATAAACAGATAGCCTATTCTAAGACGAGATGCTGAATACAAAAAGGGAGCCAGAGGCTCCCTTTTTAATAGGTCAGATTTACGCTTCAGGTTTGAGCTTCAGGTTTAAACTAAAGCAAATTAAGCAAATTACTCACCCGCGACTTTCATCGATTCAAGCAAGATAGAACCGGTTTGAATTTGTGAACGAGTTTCAACGTCGTTACCTACCGCTACAATCTGAGTGAACATATCTTTTAGATTGCCCGCGATCGTCACTTCCGATACTGGGTATTGGATCTCTCCATTCTCAACCCAGAAACCTGCAGCACCACGAGAATAATCACCTGTCACGGTATTAACGCCTTGACCCATCACTTCAGTCACAAGGAAGCCTGTGCCTAACTCTTTTAGCATCTGCTCAAAGTTTTGACCGGTCGATTTAACGAACCAGTTATGAATACCACCCGCATGACCTGTTGGTGTCATATCCATTTTACGTGCGGCGTAGCTCGTTAGCAGGTAAGTTGCTAACACACCATCGGTGATGATTTCACGATCTTGAGTGTAAACACCTTCGCTATCGAATGGGCTTGAAGCCAAACCACGTAAGATATGCGGACGCTCAGAGATATTGAACCAATCTGGCAAGATTTTCTGACCTAGATGATCCAGTAAGAACGAAGACTTACGGTAAAGATTACCACCGCTAATTGCCATCACAAGGTGGCCAATTAGACCTGTAGCGACATCGTTCGCGAACATAATTGGATATTGGCCTGTTGGTAGCTTTTTAGCATCCAAACGGCTGATGGTTTTTTCTGCCGCTTCTTGACCAACACGCTCAGGCGCCCATAGCTCATCACGATGACGTGCAACGGTATAGCTGTAGTCACGTTCCATTTCACCATTAGAGCCTTGTCCAATCACACAGCAGCTCGTGCTATGGCGGCTTGAGGCGTAGCTTGCTAGTAAGCCATGGCTGTTACCATAAACCTTAACACCATAGTGACTGTCGTAGCTTGCACCATCACTTTGTTTGATCTTGTCGCTATAAGCTAGCGCTTGCTTCTCAGCAGCAATCGCAATCTCAGCGGCATAGTCAGGGTTTGGTTCATCAGGGTGGAAAAGATCCAAATCTGGAATTTCTTTTACCATGTATTCTTTTGCGGCAGGACCTGCAAATGGGTCTTCAGAAGTGTACTGAGCGATATCAAGCGCAGCTGCGACTGTTTGAGCAATTGCCTTTTCACTCAGATCAGATGTAGATGCGCTGCCTTTTTTCTGGCCGCGGTAAACAGTAATACCTAGAGCACCATCACTATTAAATTCAACGTTTTCCACTTCACACATACGTGTTGAAACACTTAAACCCGTTGACTTAGTAATAGCGACCTCAGCTGCGTCTGCACTCACTGATGCCATATCCAACGCTTTAGCTACTGCGGCTTCTAGCTCAACTCTTTGCTGGGCGACTTGCTGTTTTACATCCATATCTATTCTAATTTTTTAGGTCAATATTACGTAGGATAACAAGAATTTCGCTTTCTCCCCAAGATTCTTGCTAAAATAGGCAATATATTCGTTTGAGATAGTGACATAGGCAGAAAAGATGGCTCGCAAAAACCAAAAAGCCCCATGGGAACCAGAAGAAGAAATCATCTGGGTAAGTAAGACAGAAATGAAAACGGACATGGATGCCCTGCAAAAGCTGGGAGAAGAGCTTGTTGAACTTAAGCCTTCTATTCTTGATAAGTTCCCTTTGTCTGAAGACCTGGCACAAGCGATTAAAGATGCACAACGCTTTAAAAATGAAGCAAAGCGCCGTCAGCTTCAATACATTGGTAAAGTAATGCGCAATGTAGATCCAGAGCCAATTCAAGCGGCTTTAGATAAAATTCGCAACAAACACTCTCAAGCAACAGTTGAACTACACAAACTAGAACAACTGCGTGACCGCGTTGTTGCAGAAGGCGATGCTGCCATTTCTGACGTTATGGAAATGTACCCTGAAGCAGACCGTCAACGTCTTCGTCAGCTAGCTCGCCAAGCTAACAAAGAGAAATCAGCGAACAAACCAGCGAAGTCTTCTCGCGAGATCTTCCAAATCTTAAAAGAGCTAAAGCAAGGCGACTAATCTTCGTCTCCCTTTACTCAGAAAGATAATAAAAGACCTAGCACATGCTAGGTCTTTTTGTTTTCGACTTACTCAATATCAAAAGCCATCAAGACCAATACTCAGTCGTCACTCACCCGCTTTAACAAACGAGCTTAATTCTTGCTGTGGATGAGTAGCGGTCAGTACCTCTATCGAGTCTTCAACCAACACCTTACCTAGCGCCACAAAAATAAACTTATTCGCGATACTGCGTGCATCACCTAAATGGTGAGTCACCATCAATACCGTAATATTTCGTTCTGCCGCTAATCGCTTCACTAAGCTAAGCATCTCCTCGCGCAGCAAAGGATCAAGCGCAGAGAAAGGTTCATCAAGCAACCAGATATCATGAGGCTGAACAAAACAGCGGGCTAACGCGACACGCTGGCGCTGGCCACCCGATAAATGCTCAGGCAATCTATCTAAATACTCTGCAACACCTACTTGTGCGGCTGCTTGCTCAACTTTGAGCTTTTGGGTTGCCGTAAGCTTTAATCCTGGATGCAGCCCTAAACCAATATTTTCACGTACGGTGAGATGGGCAAAAAGATTGTGTTCTTGGAACAACATCGCCAATGGGCGTTGGTGCGCTTCTTTACCAATAAGCGATTGTCCTGCCACTGAGATCTCACCCGATGTAGGCTCTATGAATCCCGCGACTAGCGCCAACAACGTTGATTTACCAGCGCCACTCGGCCCCATCAACGCGACAATGTCGCCCTGCTCAGCTTGGAAATCAAAGCGAAACAACTCTCGGTGATAGTGGTAGTCCACCTCTTTCATCACTAACATCATCGGTTCCTTAACTCTTTAGCATTAGGGTTTGAACTTCGAGTAAATAAAAATTCTATTAAGCTAAAACTGCCCACACTCAGCAGCAGTAAACTCACAGAAACCACCGCGGCAGCTTCCATTTGATAGCTGCCTAACAATTGGAATAGATACAAAGGCAGCGTTCTAAAATCTTGGCTACCAAACAAGGCAATGGCACTCAAGTCCCCCATCGCCAGCATAAAGCTAATAGAGAAGGCTTGCGCCATTGGTTTACGTAGTGCGCGCCACTCCACCAGCCTAAAACGTGTGAAACCTGTCATTCCCAAGCTTGCACACACGTATTGATACTGTTGAGATAAATGCAACATAGGTTGGGCTAAGGTTTTAATCACATAAGGCAGTGCCATTAAGCTATTCACGGCAATCACAATAAAGAAAGCTAAGCTAAATACATCGGTAAATGAACGCAGTAATAAGAAGAGTCCCGTACTGATCACTAACCCTGGTGTCACTAAGATAATGGTACCAATCAGCTCGATTTTATCGGCTCTAAAGTTCTTATTCTGCAAACGCCATGCACGACTGGTCAGCAGTATCGCAATACCAATACCGACAGCAATAACACTTGCTAAGGACGCAACTTTAACTGAGGTCATTAACGCAGCCCAAAACGGTTCGCTGCTGAGCACAATCAGTGCTTGTGAGTTAATACCACTGACGATAACCATGGCTAATGGCGGCAATACCAGCATTGAGACTACTATGATCCAAAAGCTATCCCAAGCTTTTGACCACCAGCAGTCCTTAACCAAATATTTCTCTTCCGACAACTGACTGGCCGTCACTGAAATAGGTTTCGACAGGCGCTGAATACTCACCGCGAGCACACCACACAGCAACATTTGCCATATCGCGAGCAAGGCACCAGCCTGTAAGTCAAAGTCGAATTTAATCGCTTGATAAATAGCCAGTTCGATAGTGGTCGACTTCGGGCCTCCACCTAGCGCCATCACGGTAGCAAAGCTGGTGAAGCACAGCATGAAGACTAAGCCACATACATGAGGCAGTTGCTGTCTTAAACGAGGCCATTCAACCCATTTAAATTTATTCCAATGACTCATACCCAAATGAGCACACAGCTTATGTTGTTCGGCAGGCACGGTATCTAAAGCTTGTAAAAGTAAACGACTGGCATAGGGCAGATTAAAGAAGACATGTGCGAGCAAAATGCCATTCAATCCATAGATGGAGAATGGTAATTCAATATCGAAGTTCGCCAGAAATTTAGCTAACCAACCACTGTTGCCATAAATTGCAAGTAAACCAAACACACCGACTAACACAGGCAGAACCAAGGTCGACGCGAACAGCCTCAACAACAGAGCTCGCCCAAAAAATTGCCTGCGACACAAAGCATGAGCAATAGGTATAGCAAAGCCAACACTCAGCACAGTTGAGAGTGTCGCTTGATAAAAACTGAATTTCGTTACATGCCAATAGTACGGGTCGGACCATACTTGGCTGATATCAAGAGAAGGGGCATTGCTAAGCAATGCCCCAACTGCTGAAACCACAAAGGCGGTAATGAGTATCGCAACCCAGATCCCGACCTTAGGTGTTTTCTTTATCATAAATTGATTTTTTACCGTAAGTGGTTCACTCAGTTAATATCGAACGAAACTTTAAATACAGAAAGTTAGAAAGCTGAATTTTAGGAAACTCATCTTTAGAAAGTTAAGCTAGAGAGCTAATCTTTTAAAAAGTAAGTGCACTCTGCCATTCACGAATCCAAGGCTTACGCTTAGCAGCGATTTCTTCAGGCGTAAAGCTCAGAGCTTTCTGCGGTACTGTTAACTGCTCAAACCCTTTTGGTAGCTCGATATCCGTCACTGGGTACATCCAGTTGCCCGTTGGCATCGCCGATTGGAATTCATCACTTAAGATAAACGCCATAAACTCATCGGCAAGCTTTTCATTTTTGCTGCCTTTAACTTTAGCGGCTACTTCCACTTGAGTGTAATGACCTTCTTCGAAGCTTGCAGCTGCGTACTTAGAATCACTTTCTGCAATGATGTGGTAAGCCGGAGAAGTCGTGTAAGACAAGACTAAGTCCGACTCGCCTTCTAGGAACATAGAGTAAGCCTCAGACCAACCTTTAGTCACAGTAACCGTTTTCTGAGCGAGCTTCTTCCACGCGTCTGTCGCTTCATCACCGTATACTGACTTCATCCATAGCATCATGCCTTGACCCGGCGTTGATGTACGTGGGTCTTGGTAGATAACCTTAAGGTCGTCACGCTGCTCAACCAGTTCTTTCAAGCTCTTAGGTGGGTTTGCTAGTTTCTCTTTGTTATAGATAAACGCAAAGTAGCCAAAGTCATAAGGGACAAAAGTACTGTCACTCCAACCATTAGGAAGCGTTACTGATGACGTATCAACACTGTGCTTAGCTAATAAGCCCGTCGCTTTCGCTTCAGCCATCAGATTGTTATCTAGGCCTAACACGATATCAGCTTTGCTGTTCCCACCTTCAAGACGCAAGCGGTTCAGAATAGATACGCCATCTTCTAGCGCGACAAAGTTCACATCGCAGCCACACTTTTCTTCAAATGCTTTTTCAACGGCAGGACGAGGTCCCCAATCCGCAGCAAAAGAGTCATAGGTATAAACCGTTAGGGTATTGTCTGCAGCAAAGGCAGAAAAAGAGATGGCTGTAGTAACAGCAAGAGTTGTTAATGTGAATTTCACTGGACGCTCTCCATGGTCTGAGCGGCACAGGTTTGAGGGAGGAGAACGGTAGAAGTTGTTCCTAACTCAATTCCTACGCCAGCATTATCTGGTTCAGGTTTACGGGTCCCAAGCACTCGCTTGATCTCAGCTCGCATTCATTATTTGAATGGTTCGCTCCCCGATGAGTGTTCAGAATTGTAATTCGAATTTTAACAATAAGCTATCAAGTTTGGATCAATTACGTTGATCGTACCCCCAACGTGGCACTAAACCTTGCTCGATGCCAAGATGATCCAAAATGCGCGCCACCATAAAATCGACCAGATCTTCAATCGACTGAGGTTGATGATAAAAACCCGGAGCGGCAGGCATGATCGTCACGCCCATAGTCGATAGCTTATGCATGTTCTCTAAGTGCAGCGTCGAGAATGGCGTCTCACGAACCACCAACAACAGTTGGCCTCGTTCTTTCATGACCACATCTGCAGCACGCTCAATCAGATTATCTGACAGGCCATGAGCAATTGAAGCCAAGCTTCCCGCTGAACATGGGCAAACGACCATCTGCTTCGGCGCTGCAGAACCAGAGGCAACCGGTGAGAACCAATCATCTTTGCCACACACCACTAGCTTTTCTGGGTCGCAGCCTAAATGCTTAACCAAAGCTTGTTTCGCGGCATCGGGCCCTGCAGGTAACTTAAGTTCATGCTCGGTCGCCAACACCACTCGCGCAGCCGACGATATCAGTAAATAGACCTGATAATCCGCCGCCAAAAGGCATTCAAGTAAACGCAGGCCATAAGGCGCACCTGATGCGCCAGTGAAAGCGAGGGTTATAGCTTTATCGTGTTTTGTCATGTTCTCAATTACTTCAAAATATAAGGTCGTGGATGCCGTTAGCCTTTGAGTGCCAACGCATCCAACAATTTCTGGTGAATACCACCAAAGCCACCATTACTCATTACTAAGATTTGGTCGCCCGCTTGTGCCTCTGAGACAATTCTAGCAACGAATGCATCCATGTCATCACTTACATGTGCGGGTTGATGGCACGCATCGGCAACATCTTGTACAGACCAATCAATATTATCCGGTTGGAATAAGTAGGTAGAATCCGCCTGTTTGAGCGAATCAGCCAAGGTTTCTTTATGCACACCACGCTTCATGGTGGCAGAACGAGGCTCTAAAACAGCAATGATTTTTTTCGTATCGACCTTATTACGTAAGCCACCCAGAGTAAGTTCAATCGCTGTAGGATGATGAGCAAAATCGTCATAGACAGAAACACCTGCCACTTCGCCTTTAAACTCTAAGCGACGCTTGGTATTAATGAAAGTCGCCAGTGATTCACATCCTAAGTCGGGTGTCACACCGACATGTCTTGCCGCCGCAATCGCCATCAAGGCATTACTTACGTTATGATCGCCAACCAAATCCCAGTCTACGGTTCCAACACATTCGTCTTGGAAATAGACCTCAAATTTGGAGCCATCTTTAACCAGTTTCTTGGCATCCCAATCACCAAGTTCGCCGCTCGATTCAGTCTCACTCCAACACCCACGAGATAGAACATCTTCAATAGCCGTATCTTGCTTCGGTGAGAAAATACGACCATTACTTGGCACAGTGCGAACCAAATGATGGAACTGTCGCTTGATCGCTTCAAGATCGTCAAAGATGTCCGCATGATCGAACTCTAGGTTATTCATCACCAAGGTTCTTGGGTGGTAATGAACGAACTTAGATCGTTTATCGAAAAAGGCACTATCGTATTCGTCGGCTTCAACCACGAAGAACATGCTTTCACCAAGGCGAGCAGAGATACCAAAGTTACCCAACACACCGCCAACTAAGAAGCCCGGTGCATAGCCACAGTCTTCCAAGATCCAAGCCAACATGCTTGATGTAGTGGTCTTGCCATGCGTTCCCGAGACCGCTAGAACCCAACGGTCATGCAGCAGAAATTCTTGCAACCATTGCGGGCCTGATGTGTATCTAAGGTTATTATCCAATACATACTCAACACACGGGTTACCACGACTCATCGCATTACCGATAACCACGAGATCAGGCCTTGGCTCTAATTGACTAGGGTCGAACCCTTCAATAATTTCAATCCCTTGCGATTCCAACAAAGTGCTCATTGGAGGGTAAACATTCGCGTCACTACCCGTAACCTTGTGACCTAATTGACGAGCCAATACCGCGGCACCACCCATGAAGGTGCCACAAATTCCTAAGATGTGAATATGCATATATTGCTTCCAAACGCTTGGCTAAATGAGCCATGTCTAAATCAAACTACTTGCACTCATTATCATTAAATGGCGATTAAAAGCGAGCAGCAATGCAAAACAAATTTAGTCGACATAGTAAGTGAGATCTGTGTCGCTTAGTTCATTACCATTAAAAAGATCTAACCTTTAGAATTTAGGTAAGCGTCTAGATGAATAAAGCCCACTCAAGAGGCCTAATCTACAGTGCTCAAATCCCCCCTAATATTGAGAGAAGTTTAAGGAAATAACATGTCTGAGATGCGCACCCTTGGTGAGTTCATTGTTGCAAAACAAAGTGACTTTCCCCATGCAAGTGGTGATCTATCATCCCTTTTGTCATCAATTCGTCTTGCTGCGAAAATTGTTAACCGTGAAATCAACAAAGCAGGTCTTGTCGACATTACTGGCGCTGTTGGTACAGACAACGTTCAAGGTGAAGAGCAACAAAAGCTAGACCTTTACGCGAACGACAAATTTAAAGCGGCTCTAGAAGCTCGTGACCAAGTTTGTGGCGTTGCAAGTGAAGAAGAAGACGAAGCTGTTGCCTTCAATAAAGAGCTCAACAAAAACGCAAAATACGTTGTTCTGATGGATCCACTTGATGGTTCTTCAAACATCGATGTGAATGTATCGGTTGGTACGATTTTCTCTATCTACCGCCGAGTGTCACCGATTGGTACCCCACCAACACAAGAAGATTTCCTACAACCTGGACACAAACAAGTCGCAGCTGGTTACGTAATTTACGGTTCTTCAACCATGCTTGTTTACACAACAGGCGCTGGCGTCAATGGTTTCACCTACGACCCATCACTGGGTACCTTCTGTCTATCTCATGAAAACATGATGATCCCTGATGAAGGTAAGATCTACTCGATCAACGAAGGTAACTACTTCCGCTTCCCTACCGGTGTTAAAAAGTACATCAAGTACTGCCAAGAAGATGAGCCAAGTGATAACCGCCCTTACACTTCTCGTTACATTGGTTCTCTAGTATCAGATTTCCACCGTAACCTGCTGAAAGGCGGCATCTACTTATACCCAAGCACACAAAGCCACCCTCAAGGTAAACTGCGTTTGCTTTACGAGTGCAACCCAATTGCTTTCCTTATGGAACAAGCGGGTGGTATCGCTTCAGACGGTGCTCAACGTATCATGGACATCAAACCAACTGAGTTACACCAACGTGTACCTTTCTTTGTTGGCTCAACAGACATGGTTCGCAAAGTAGAAGAGTTTCTTGAGCTTAACCGAGACTAATTCTCTCGTTTATTTCTCAAAATAACGTCATTAAAAAAGCCAGCATTTATATGCTAATGCCGTTCGGATAAGCATTATTGCTTGAACCTGAACGGATATTTGGCTGGGACAAAGAGGACTGAACGTGGAAACGTTCGGTCCTTTCTTTTATCTGGAAGAATGAAGTGACTCAAACTGTCT
>NZ_JAKKCR010000023.1:0-43877 GCF_021728015.1 Vibrio sp. G-C-1
TTTTGCTAAGTAGAGAGATGACGTGCCATCTAAGTATTGCTTAGCAATGATACATTTTAGCTCTCGGCTATATTTGGACATAAAAAGACCCCCAATAATTGGTGTCCAACTATTGGGGGTCAGTTCAGTTTATACTGTTTGGCGCTCACTCAACTTAAGTGATCTGTAGGCCAATTTACCGACCTTTAAATTTATACTGGATAATTACCTATAAATTTCAGGCTTTAGCAGTAATAATCAATGAATAGATCGGAATAGCTTGTTCATTGAAAAGCTGTACGGAAAGTTTCTAAAGACGTCACCGTGAAAAGGAAGTCAGATACATGCCTGTGCTCCAACGCATCAGTTTAACGTTAATCTTAATCGCCGTTTTAGGTGGGTGTTCTTCACTTCCTGAAGGCATCGACCACCCGAAAGAACCGCTAACCTCTCCTGCACCTAGCGCTTTATCGGTTCTAACCAATGAATTTCAGCCTGAAGCTTTAGAGCAAGGCACCACTGCGGTTCGTCTTCAAGAGTCTGGTTGGGATGCTTTGGCACAGCGATTAGCGCTGGTTGAAAGTGCCGAGCACACCATCGACATTCAATACTACATCTGGAACTCTGATGAATCGGGCAGCTACCTAGCCAGCCGTTTGTTAGCCGCGGCTGAGCGTGGTGTGAAGGTGCGCGTAATGTTGGATGATATCAACCTCAATGAACGTGAAGGTTTGCTGTCGGCACTGGATGCGCACCCTAACGTCGAGATTCGTATCTTCAATCCAACGCCAACACGCCGTGGCTTCAGTAAATGGCTGAGCTTTGTCGGTGACTTTTCTCGCTTAAATCGCCGTATGCACAATAAGTCGTTTACCGTCGATGGTACTTTGTCTGTGGTGGGTGGCCGTAATATTGGTGATGAATACTTCGACCTTTCTGATGAAATCAATTTCCGAGACCGCGATGTATTAGTCATGGGCTCGGTAGTTAACACCATCCAAACCAGTTTTGTTGAATACTGGAACAGCCGTTGGTCTTACCCTGTCGATATGCTGGGTGATGACGAACAACCTGATCTCTCGAAGATAGATAATATTGTCGTTCCGCATTATCAAAATTATCCTGAATTACCATTAGATCGCAAGGCTGCTGATAGCTTACTGAAAGAGGTGATTGGTGAGATGACTTGGGTGAATGCACGTTTTGTTTATGATCAACCCGTCCCTGATGACTCCGATAATACTGATGAACCAAAAGCGACCGCGATTCTTCTAGGTAAGTTAGCGAGCGAATCGAAACAAGAGATCTTATTGGAATCGGCTTACCTTGTATTCGATGATGGTCAGCTTGAAGAGTGGCAGGTATTGAATAACAAGGGCGTTGAGATAAAAGCGCTAACGAACTCTATGGCGTCTAATGATCTGGTGACCAATCACTCCGCTTATGCGGGCAGACGTTACGATATGTTGGAGCATGGTATCGACCTGTTTGAGCTAAAACCAGAATCTAAGCTTTGTGAAGCATCGACTCAGGACTTGTCGAAATGTGCACCTGAGACGGCCTATGGCTTGCACGCAAAATCAGTCGTATTCGACCGCAGCATCGCGAGCATCGGTTCATTTAACTTCAACTTGCGTTCTACCTACCTCAATACTGAATCGGTTTTGATCATCGAGAATAAAGAGATTGCTGAAACGTTAGCAAAAACTATTGAGCAAGCAATGAGTGACGACAATAGCTGGCGTTTGGAACTGGAAGATGGTGATGTGTATTGGTATTCAGGCGATCAAAGCTGGGACAGCGAACCAGAAACGGGTAAGTGGGAACGAATGCAGTCAGGCTTTTTGCAATTGCTACCGATTGAGAAATATCTGTAAGCTAGCCGCCTCCGGATAAATAAAAATGTCAGCGTATATTACGCTGACATTTTTGTTTGTGGCGATGGAAAGGTAGCTTATTTATCTAAGCAGCGTCTTGAACGTTATCTTTTAGTCAGTTGCTTACTGTTCAAATACGGCAGAATATGTGGGCGAGATTCGCCAGACAGCTTTTGAGTGATCTGCTGTGACCAACTGCTCTGCTTCTGATTGCTTGAACGGTTTGCGTAGTAGCTTTGCATCGAATCATCGTAGCTGGCAATGTCATCTAGGCTCAGCGGTTGGTATTGGTTTTCGTGCATCACTACATGAGCAGGGAGGCGAGGTTTCACCTCTGGTTGCTGTGCCGGATGACCTAAGCACATTCCGAACAACACTGCGGTATGTTGTGGTAGTTCTAACAGTTCATCGACTTGTTGTGCGCTGTTACGCAGCCCGCCAATGTACACGCCACCTAAACCTAGAGACTCAGCTGCCAGCATGCAGTTTTGCGCCATGATGCCAGAATCTACCGCGCCAATCAGGGTCAGTTCAGTAAAGTCGGTTTTCACTTCAGGGTTGATTTGAGCGTGGCGTTGATAGTCGATACAGAATACTAAAAACTCAGCCGCATTATCAACGTAAGCTTGGTTACCTGCGTATTCAGCTAACAGTTTGCGCTTCTCTGTGTCTGTCACTCTCACGATAGAAACAGCTTGCAGTAAGCTCGATGATGAAGCCGCGAGACCAGCCTGAATAATCACATCAAGTTGTGCTTTTTCAATCGGTTGATTTGTATATTGACGAATGGAGCGGTGCCCCAGAATAGTTTCAATCGTGCTGTTCATAACTCTCAGACAGTCCTTGTGATGATGGCGTAGAGAATCACAATAACGACAATTACCATGAGCGTAAAGGGTGTTCGAGCCTTTCTGGTTGACATATTTCAGCAGCGTCAGCCCAGTTTTTGAGATTCTATTTATAATCGATTAATGCCAGCTGCTATGCCGCTGGCATTTCCTTTTTGAGCGAAACTTGCTTCGAAATAGGCACTAAATGATAAAAACTGTCGGATAAAATAGGGCATACTGGACTCAATATATAAACCCAAGAAAGTAACCACGCGCATGAATCCAATCTGCCTCAACGACCCTTTTTTTCTTCCTAATGGCCAAGTGATCAAAAATCGCCTGTTCAAATCGGCAATGAGTGAACAGCTAGGTGATAAACATCATAACCCTAAGCAAGGTTTAGTCACGCTTTACCAGCGTTGGGCTCAAGGAGGAATTGGCCTATCCATGACGGGCAACGTGATGGTCGATAGAGGTGCGCTTGGTGAACCTAAAAATGTGGTGTTAGATGAGCAAAGTGACTTAAGCGTATTTCGTGAGTGGGCGAAGGCTGGAACACAAAATGGTTCGCAGATATGGATGCAATTGAACCACCCAGGAAAGCAAATCCCTAAATTCTTATGTGATAGCCCGGTTGCTCCTTCGGCTATCTCTTTAGAGCGTGGATTAGAAAAAGGTTTCAATACGCCACGAGCTCTGACTGAGACGGAAATAATCGCAATCATTGATAAATTTTCGCTGAGTGCAAAGCTTGCAAAACAAGCAGGCTTTACTGGCGTGCAGATTCACGGTGCTCATGGTTATCTCGTGAGTCAGTTTTTGTCTTCGAGACACAATCAACGCCAAGACAAATGGGGTGGCTCACTCGAAAACAGACTTCGTTTCGTGCTTGAGGTTTATCGCGCGATTCGAAAAGAGGTCGGTGAAGATTTCCCTGTCGGAATTAAGCTCAACAGCGCTGACTTTATGAAAGGTGGCTTCACTGAAGAAGAGTCGATGCAGGTTGTTCAAACACTGAGTGATAACGGTATCGACCTGATTGAGATCTCTGGCGGCACCTATGAAAGTCCATCAATGATGGGTTCAAAGAGCAAAGCTGAATCAATCAAGTCCAGCACAGTAAAACGTGAAGCGTATTTTATGGATTACATGGTTAAGGCGAGAAAACTCGTCAGCACTCCGCTGGTGGTCACGGGTGGTTTTCGAACTGCGCAAGCAATGAATGAAGCATTAAACTCCTCGGCGACCGATTTTATTGGTATTGCGCGCACAATGGCGGTTGATCCTGATTTCCCAAACAAGTTAATTGAAAACCCTAGCCACGGCATGCCGCTAACGGTGCCAACCACAGGAAAACCCGCATTAGACAAAGTGGCGATGGTCGGGCTGGTTTGGTATGAACATCAGATGTGGCGCATTGCCTCTGGCAAGAACGCCGACCCAAAACTAAGCGCACTCGGTGTGGTGTTAAAAACAATTTTCAGCGCTGGCTGGCACGCTTTCAAAAAGCGCAGAGCGTAAGCAGTCATGGATTGTTAAAGCAGAACTTTGAGGAATTGAAGTTCTGCTTTTTTGTTTGTCTCTTTTTAAATTCTCGATAAATACATCGTAGAGCACCCTCAGCCAGCTTAGCTGTGGTACTAATCTAATACCAACATGAGTATCGGTTATAGTGTTCATAAGTGGAAAATCAGAGTAGACCAACTAGGATGAATTACATTAAACCCGGTAATTAATTCAACAACATGGTAGTGCTATGAAGAAAATAACCCTTTTATCTGTCGCGATCTTATCCAGCCTCTCTTTCTCATCTTTTGCTAAAGATTGTGATCCTAATTTACTGCCTTCTTGGAAGGACAGCGAGAGCAAATCCGCTATCGTCGACTTTGTTGGGCAAGCCACCAAAGCTGAATCCGATACGTTCGTTGCGGTAGCCGATCGCATCGCCGTGTTCGATAATGACGGTACGCTTTGGTCGGAAAAGCCTTACTACTTTCAATTAGCCTTTGCACTAGATCGTGTGAAAGAGATGGCGCCTGAGCACCCTGAATGGAAAACGGAAGAACCGTTTAAGTTCGTACTTGAAGATGACATCAAGAGTGTTCTAGGAAGTGGCGAAGAAGGTTTATTGAAAATCATCATGGCGACACATTCTGGTATGACAGTAGAGCAATACCAGCAAGACGTTGAGCAATGGTTGGCGGTAGCAAAAGATAAACGCTTCAATAAAGCCTACACCGACCTTACTTATCAGCCAATGAAAGAGATGCTGACTTACCTGCAAGAGCATGACTTTAAGACTTACATTGTGTCGGGTGGTGGTGTTGATTTCATGAGGGCGTGGGCTCCGCAAGCTTACAACATTCCTACAGAACAGATCATCGGCAGCGCGCTTAAATACAACTACAGCTACAACGATGGCAAACCAACGGTGACCAAAGATTCGTCCATTTTGACCATTGATGACAAAGCCGGAAAGGTCACTAACATTCAGCATATTATCGGCAAAAAACCTATTCTAGCGGTCGGTAACTCAGACGGTGATCAAGCCATGATGCAATGGGCAACGAGCCAACCCAACTCAATGGCTATGATTGTTCATCACACTGACGCCGAGCGCGAGTGGCAGTACGACCGTGAGTCTCATGTTGGCAAGCTTGATAAAGCGTTCGATGAGGCGAATTCCAGAGAGGATTGGACACTGATCGACATGAAATCAGATTGGTGCGAGGTGTACTAACACCTAGTATACCCTTGGTCAAAACCTCAAAACCTCAAAACCTCAAAACCTCAAAGGCTCGGATTTTAAATTCGAGCTTTTTTTGTGAAACAGCGAAGGCTTCGTCTGATTTTAAGCAAGAACGTACTATAAATTTTCAACGCATGACGGTTTAATCGGATAGTCGGAAACTAAAGGAATAGAAATATGAAAACGATCGGTTTGCTCGGTGGTATGAGTTGGGAGTCGACAGTGAGCTACTACAAATCCATCAACGAGGGTGTGAAAGCTACCCTTGGCGGGCTCAATTCTGCAAAGGTTTGTATGTACAGCGTGAACTTCGATGAGATTGAAAAGCTACAGCACCAAGGTCGTTGGGCTGAGACGGCTGACATCTTATCGGACGCGGCTTTATCGGTAGAGAAGGGCGGAGCGGACTTCGTCCTGATCTGTACCAATACCATGCATAAGGTCGTTCCTGAGATTGAAGAGAAAATCACGATTCCTATCTTACATATCGCAGATACCACGGCGCAGAAGCTGCTTGAACAGGGCGTAAAGAAAGTCGGATTACTCGGCACGGCTTTCACGATGGAACAAGATTTCTATAAAGGACGCCTGACTAACAAATTCGGTATCCATGTGGTGATTCCTGATGAGGACGACCGAGAGAAAGTGCACAACATCATTTATCAAGAGCTGTGTCGAGGCGAAGTAAAAGAAGAATCTCGAGATGTATACCGTCAAATCATTGATAAGCTAAGCCAACAAGGTGCGGAAGCCGTCATTCTAGGCTGTACTGAAATTGCCCTGCTGATTCAGCAACAACATACTGATGTTCCTCTGTTTGATACCACTGCTATCCATGCAGAGGCGGCAGTACGTTTGGCGACGAGCGATTAGCTTCTAGCTCTTATTCTTAGCTCCATAGCAGTCCTCTTTTAGTTTTTGTGCGATTTTTATTCAGTTGAGTGAAAGTTTTTTGCACGGAGACAGGTCGTTAATTAATGAAGCGATGCTTTGTTCATTAACTAAGGCTTTATCGGCAGGTAAGGCTTTAGTTAATGACTGAGGTATTCGCGCTTTTAAGCACTATGCTTTAGTCATGACTAAAAGAGGATTAATTATGAAATGGCTTATCTTATCTGTAACGCTATTGTTCGTGGCAGGATGCCAATCGACAGGCTCTGACACGTCTTCACATGATCAAATGAATAAAGTAGATACAAGCGGGTGCAGTAGCTAATCTCTTTGTAGAAACATTTTTCAGCTGCTTCGATAACGATTGTTAACTCTACTTGTATATAGATCTACCTTATAAAGCCTTGTGTTCTTACAAGGCTTTCTTCTATGTAAAGCATCTTATTTTTTTAGGTGGATGTTGTAAATTTGTGAATCTGAACTGTCTATATTCTAGGCTGTGTACTGGATCTCATTTGTTATTTGAGTCCCTTGCTAAGGTAAATAATGAATGTGTACTACCAATCACTTTACTCAACTTAAGAGGTTTCTATGCTAGGTGAAAATCACTCTCTTGTTCACGAATTTCCTGAAATGAAAGACAAAATTGCTGAGCTTGCTAAAACTGACGATGGCTTTGCAGCAGATATGAAGACATACGACAACCTTGATAAAGAGATTCGTAAACTAGAGCTGAAAGATTCACCCATTGATGACGGCTCGATGCACCAATTGAAACATGATCGTTCTGAGCTTAAAGATTCACTGCATGCTCGTTTAACGGGCTAGTGAGTTGGTAATTTTGCTGACTAGCTAAATGGCGAATTACAGACTTAGACAAAAACTCCTTCGGGAGTTTTTTTTCGTTTTGGCTCAATCACTTCTTCACAATTCAACTGAGTTAATACGTTGTATTTAACCGAAGAGGGGGAATCATTCTTACCTCATGCTGAAGACGTGTTATTGATCGTGGATGCTGTCAAATCGGGCGGTCGGTGTGGGTTGTGATTCTCCAATCGGAACGCAGCGAGTTAACGAACCTGCGTCTTTCTCGAATCAGTGACCCCCGCGCATTATTTCCACCTAGAAACCAAAGGCAATAGGTTCGGCACCCTCTCAAAACCAATCTACAACTGAGAAGGGGTGTTTCGTCATGACTCATATCTATTTTTTATTAATTGCCGCTATTAACCCTTTTGATGGGTGTTTATAGTAATACGCTAAAGGCAAGGTGATTCATATACTCCAAGTCATACGGAGCTGTAAAGTGAGCCTGTTGACGGGCTCACCAAGGTGAAGGCATAAGAAAACAGGTTAACCGCCCAAGGACGCCATAGCATGAAAAATCACACCAGAAGAGTCATATCCACTGAAGAGCACGACAACACTTTCACCTCCAATAACAACCACAACAGGCACCTAAATAGCGGCCCCTCCGCAGCGTGGGCAGCGTTCAATAATGCACTACAAAGATGGTCCCTCATAATCATGGTGGTATCAGTCGTTATCGCATGGCTTGGTACAGCCGTATTCACCAACGGCTCAGTCGGAAATATATTCCAAGGGTTTGGTGACGCACTAGCAACGAAGTATATGGAAAACCTGATCTACCTGCCCATCGGCTTATTCCTAGGCCTATTCGGCGGTGACACCATGTCGCTCACCGTTGTCACCATCATTATCATGCTGATGAGCTTATACGCCCTTTGCCATGCAGTTCAAGGATGGGACATGGGAATACAATTCATCGAAACCATCGCCATTATATTCAGCTATGGATACGTAGCCGTCATATCAATCATTGGAAGCGCAACCTACATAAATGACCCCGCATACATGCTCAACGTATTTAGAGGAATGTTTTTTGTTGCAGTCTTCGTCGTATGCGCCCCAATTATTTTCAAAATGCTCACCGTGCTATGGGTCGTAGATAAAAGCAAAAACTAAGGAGAATCGCCAACATGAGCAATAAAATAGAACAAGCCATCAAGGTTAATGGCAAGAAATACGGGTACTACTTAACCTTCGATAACGGGTTTTGTTTGGATTCCGGCTTTAACAAGGAAGTACTAGTAACGGAGCAAGACGGGAAAGTGAAAGATGCCGAAACCACCGTTACCGACACTTACGTTGCCTGCCAACTCTCAAAGACTAAGAGAGGGGTCAACATCCCTCACAAGGCAAATATCGACAAATACGCCCCACTAACCATTGTCACCATGACCGATAGCAATGACAAAAACAGCACAATCCTCGGTATTCACGATCATAAATCTCAAAAGTTCCACGCAGCCACTAATAACGACACATTTAGAATGGTATATAAGCAGGGCGTAGGCCGCACGCTCTGGAACTACTTATGGAAAGCAATTATGTATGGGTTCTGTCTATACCTAGGCTCTGCAATTGCCTTGATGTCACCCATCGGAAACTCATTCCTCCCAAGCGCACTACTCTACTGCGCCATCGCTTGTCTTATCGGCAATTTCATCGCAAATCTCATACCGGGGAAAGCAACCAACGAATATGCCAACGAGGCAATATTCAATCAAATCTTAGAAGCCGTGAAGAAAGAAAAATCAGCCGCGGTCGCCATTTTCAAACAAGCGACCGAAACCAACATCAACAACATAGCTGCAATGATGAGCGGTCAATCCTCGAATGGCGAGGCCAACGCGCCAAGCCAAGCAACCAAAACTCCACCAGCTCTCAAACCAAAAAGCGTTGCAGATATGATGCGCGAAGAACTCAACATTAAAGGGTAGATACCATGGAAAAGTTCACATTCACCTTCGAAAAGAAAACCGTCGAATTGTTCTATGAATCAGGGATCGTTAAATCAGACTCAATTCAAACATCAGAGAGCACTAGCATCGTCAATAACGAATTGGTCACCAACACCTCGACGAGTGGCGAACTGTTCATTATGAATTTCAACAATGAAGTCGTTAGCATCCCCGTAAATACCGACAGTAACATTGCCATT
Organism: Vibrio sp. G-C-1; assembly: GCF_021728015.1. NCBI lineage: Bacteria > Pseudomonadati > Pseudomonadota > Gammaproteobacteria > Vibrionales > Vibrionaceae > Vibrio > Vibrio sp. G-C-1. The sequence goes on from NZ_JAKKCR010000023.1 coordinate 9,352, forward strand.
GGAAGCATCGCTTCAATCATTTACGTATCACCAGATAGCGGTAAAACATTACGACCATTCTGCATATACGATCATGAACGCGACGTGGTAAGAGTGTTCGATACAGACGGGCACATGAAGCACTACCGCACGATGATTGGCCAAACAGGCTTCTCAAGCTTAATTTGGTCAAAACTTACAACAGCACTAAACTACGCCCTTACCTTCATAATCGGCGCACTCTTAGCAACAGTGTTAGGTTTAGCCGTAGGAGGAGGACCAGGCGCCATCTTGGGTATACTGTCCGCATTCCCTATCCTCTACCTAGTAGGAAGATTCGTGGTGTCACCAATATTTAAACGAGTCCCAGGCTCATCATTCAAACTGCTTATGTTATCGGAAGTCCTTGAAAAGGAAGTCCGCAAAGGTCTGTTCGAGATAAACCAGAAAGCCAAAAAGGTTAGATCTGCGCTAGCTTAAACCATTTACGATATAGCCTATGAGCTCTCCGAATTGGAGAGCTTTTTGATCTAATTCCCCACCGATTTATATCGGAAACACCATCAAACCCACCCCGATAGGTAAATCACCCATATGGGCGTTTGCACCTTACCTGCATTTTTAGGCGTTACCCTTGTTTAAAAGTCGATTTCAGACTGCAAGATTCGATGGTGGATGTTGTTGAGGGTGGCTTTGATATCGCGATTCGCATCTCGGAGCTGAAAGACTCGACGCTGATCGCCCGAAAATTGGCGACAGACAAGCGTATTGTGTGTGCATCGCCTGATTACTTAATCAAACATGGTAAGCCAGCTACACCTCGAGATCTTAATGATCATCAGTGTATTAGCTTGATTGGTTTAGAAAACTGGACCTTCAATACTGAAAGCGGGCCTAAGACGATTAAGGCATCTGGGTCGTTCAGGGCAGATAACGGTGAAGCACTGCGAGACGCAGCCTCTGGTGGTATGGGTATCACGGTGACGTCGAATTGGTGTGCCTATGAACAACTGAAAAGCGGTCAACTGATTCAAATATTAGAAGATTACCCATTAACCTCTGAACCTGCGATTTGGGCTGTGTACCCAAGCACAAGGTTACTGGCACCAAAGGTGAGAGCCTTCATTGACTACTTCTCTGAATATTATGGTAATCCGCCGTATTGGGAGCAAACGTAGAGACAAACGTTGTACGAAAGCCCTGTGTTTCTAAGTTAATTTATTAGAAACACAGGGCTTTTTTATTGAGATTTGCAAATCAACTCATCATGAGTCGTCGCAATTAAGAAAGCGTTGCTTTGATGATCTCTTCAATTTTAGCGACAACTTGCTGTGATTTATCACCGTATATCGCATCTGGGTGCGGGTTCGCAAACGTGTTGTTGTCGTTATCAAAGTATTGACCGCCTGCTTGTGCGAACTCATCAGACAATGATGCGCGAACCAGAATATCAGAACCGATGCTTAGGTCTCCGCCTGCAATGCCATAAGCGTCTTTCACCATCTTGCTGCCTAGTAACGAAGCTGGGTTGACCGCAACCACCATTGGCCCTGTAGAACCTAACTCTTTTGCCATCTCACGAGTCCACATAGTGATCGCAAGCTTGCTTTGTGCGTAAGCGTCGCCATCAGACATTGGTTTCTTACCTTCTAGCGCTTCGATGTTCACTGCTGCTTGTGCCGCTGAAGACAGGTTAACCACTCGGCTAGATGCATCGAGCACAGGTAGCAGACGTTTAGTCAGGTGGTATGGTGAAATAGTATTCACAACAAAACGAACATCTAAACCGTCTTTAGTAATTGGGTTCGGAGTGTTGAACACACCTGCGTTGTTAATCAGTACATTAATCTTATCGTGCTCAGCAATTACTTTGTCAGCCAACGCATCCACATCAGCCAGAACAGACAAGTCTGCCACGTAACTTTGAATTTTCGCTTCATCAGAGATAGCCACAAGCTGCTGCTCTACGTCTTTGAGCTTGCTTGGGTTACGTCCATGCAATAAAACGTGGTGGCCTTGTTGAACAAGTACTTTTGCCGTTTCGAAGCCGATACCATCGGTAGAGCCTGTGATCAGAATAACTTTTTGCATGGAATAGATTCCTTATTAAAGCGCTGACATAGTGAGCGTTTTTAAATGTGTCGTTTCGTTGAGGTAAAGAATAGCAACCTTTTATGAAGTTGATAATCGACCGGATTAATAAAACACTATTTAGTTTTTGTTGAAAATGGGGGAGTGAACAAGGCCTCAGTCCGTGCGAAGGAGACGATCAATCGAGAGCTTTATCTGATCGAGTTCTTAGGCCGGAATAGCAGGCAATAAAAAAGCTTAGCGCGGGGGACGCTAAGCTTTGTTGTTAAGTATGTTCTTGAACCATGCTTAGGCTGGTGGGGTTAGCCTACTTGAGAAAAGCTCACTACCTTGCTTTGTAGCTTCTCTTTCAAGTAATCCGTCACCGCTTGCTGCTCGGACTCGCTCATGTACAAGCCAAGTTTGGTTCTGCGCCACAAGATGTCTTCGTCAGTCATCGCCATCTCTTCATTGATCAAGTAATCAATCTCAACTTGATAAACGCCATGCGCTTCGTTTGAGAATTGAATACCAAGGTCAGCTGCGCTATTTGCGCCTTCCAGTAGCTTCCACGTGTAAGTACCAAATTGAGTCACGTAGCGAAGCAATAGCGCTTCAGATGCCCAAGGGTATTTAGTGTGGATCATCTTCGCAAGCTGTTCTCTACTGCAACTAAAGTTACCACCTGGAAGCGTGTCGTTCGCTGTCCAAGGCGCACCCATATTGGTTAGGTGTGGTTCTAACTTCTTAAGTGCTGCTTCGCCTAGCTTACGGTAAGTGGTTAATTTGCCACCGAAGATCGAAAGCAGTGGTGCTTGATCAAGCTCTGCGTCCAATTCCAATGTGTAGTCACGAGTGATCGCTTGTGGTGAATCCGATTCGTCGTCACAAAGTGGTCTTACGCCACTGTATGTCCAAACCACGTCTTCACGGCCAAGCTGTTTAACAAAGTGCTGGTTAACGATATCAATCAAGTAATCCACTTCGACATCATCAATTGCGACGTTACGTGGGTCGCCTTTGTATTCAAGGTCGGTGGTGCCGATGATCGAGAACTTATCTAGGTAAGGGATCATGAACACAATACGATTATCTTTGTTTTGCAGAATGTACGCTTGTGGTTCGTCATGAATGCGTGGCACAACAATGTGTGAGCCTTTGATAAGACGAATGTTACGAGGCGAAGCCTGCTCTAGGCCATCATCAAAGAACTGTTTAACCCAAGGACCAGCTGCGTTAACAAGCGCCTTTGCTTTGCGTTCAAAGCGTTGGTTTGTCATCACATCAAGGATCGTTACATGCCAAATACCACCTTCGCGGTGCGCTTTTTCAACACGGCAGTAGTTACGTACTTCTGCGTTGTTTTCTTTTGCTGCCAACACGTTGAGCAATACCATACGAGCATCATCCACCCAGCAATCTGAGTATTCGAAGCCTGTCTTCATTTCTGGTTTCAGTAGCCCTGATTTTGCTAGGTTGACTGTCTTACTTCCAGGAAGAGTAGTGCGCTTACCCAAGTTATCGTAAAGGAATAGGCCACAGCGAATCATCCAAGCTGGGCGTAAAAATGGTCGATGAGGTAAACGGAAACGCATTGGTTGAGCAACATGAGGTGCTTTTCTTAACAAGACTTCACGTTCAGCGAGTGCTTCCGAAACCAAACGAAATTCGTAATGTTCAAGGTAGCGTAGGCCACCGTGGATAAGCTTTGAGCTAGCGGAAGACGTCGCAGACGCGAAATCATTTGCTTCGTATAAGCCAACGTTTAGACCACGACCTGATGCATCTGCCGCGATGCCTGCGCCATTGATGCCGCCGCCAATCACAATCAAGTCTAAAGTGGAAGATGTACTGTTGTTTGAATTATTTTGTTGAGCACTCATGGTTTTGACCTCTTCTGAGCGAACGAGCATTTTAGAACATAATTGAATCCTATATGAACTTTCGTTTGCGGTCATTTATTATTTTCGTTTATGCGCGTTTTATGTGATTTGGGCATAAAAAAACCTCTGCTTATGAAAGCAGAGGTTCAAATAAGTCTAATTCGAGCATAGAAGCGACAGTGGTAGTGAGCAAGTTTTACTTTTTTAACTTTTCTATAAAGAATCGTGATTCATTATAGAAAGTGGCTCACCGAGCACTTATGTGAGTTATTCGCTCACAGGACGAGCGGTATCGATCACTTCTAATGGTATTGCTGAATCTTTAAGGATGTTGAGAATCTCTTCTGGTGGCTGTTTATTGGTAAAGACCATGTGCGCTTGAGAGATATTACCGAGCTTAACCATCGCGTTACGGCCAAACTTGGTGTGGTCGACGGCTAAGAAGATGCTGCGACTGTTTTCGATGATAGCTTGTTTCACACGAACTTCGTGGTAATCAAAGTCGAGCAGTGAGCCATCAAAGTCGATGCCGCTGATGCCCAAGATACCGAAATCGAGGCGGAACTGCTTCACGAAATCGAGTGTCGCTTCGCCAACTATACCGCCATCACGGTTTCTCACTTCGCCACCCGCCAAGATAACCTTGATCTCTGGGTTCGGTAGAAGGATGCTGGCAACGTTAATGTTGTTGGTGACGACTCTTAGTTGTTTGTGATTTTTGTTGAGTGCGCGTGCCACCGATTCTGGCGTGGTACCGATATCAACGAATAGGGTTGCACCATCTGGGATGTGCTTAACCAGTTCGTCGGCGATCACGTCTTTTTCGTTGAAGTTAAGTGCTTTACGCGTGTTATACGAGGTGTTTTCCGAGCTTAAAGGAATGGTTGCACCACCATGATAGCGACGAATTTTGTTGCTATCGGCAAGTTCATTGAGGTCTCGTCTGATGGTTTGTGGGCTGACATCGAACTTTTCAACGAGCTCTTCGGTACTCACATATCCTTGTGTTTTTACCAGATCTACAATCTGCTGGTGTCTTGGTATCTGCTTCACTTAACTTACCACTCCCTGCGCGCAAAGGGCTCTAGCGCGTCAAAATCGAAAATATAAACTCACGCTATTGTGCTCGAATTGATGAAAAGAGAGAAGTAATGATGGTAAGGAATCATGTCTAAACCGCAAAAACGCTGCGCAAAACGCGGAATTTGAGCCTGAAACGCAAAAAAGAGCACAAAATAGTGCTCTTTTTAGTTTCGTTTGCTGAGGTTCGAACAATCTAGTCGATTAGATTACTCGAGTTCCTAGATCAGCTGCTAATGATTAACGATTAGTTGAGTACTCAGTATCACTCGTTGTCATCGTCATCGTGTAGCTCAGACCAAACCTGTGCACACTTGATAGCACGTTTCCAACCTTTGTAACGGCGGTTACGCTTCTCTTCGTCGTGGTGCGGCATGAATGTGCGGTCAAGAACGGCTTTGTCTTGAAGCTCATCAATACTGTCCCAGAAACCAACCGCTAGGCCGGCAAGGTAAGCGGCGCCCAGAGCGGTTACTTCCGTTACTTCAGGGCGGTGAACTTCAGTATCCAGCACGTCTGATTGGAATTGCATTAGGAAGTTATTCGCTACTGCGCCGCCATCAACACGTAGTTTCGCTAGCTTGATGCCTGAGTCAGCTTGCATCGCGTCTAGTACGTCACGCGTTTGGTAAGCAATGCCTTCCAACGTTGCACGGATTATGTGGTTAGAGTTAACACCACGAGTCAGGCCAACAATCGTACCGCGAGCGTAAGCATCCCAGTATGGTGCGCCTAAACCAGTAAACGCAGGGACTACGTAAACGCCGTTTGAAGAATCTACTTTCGTTGCGAAGTACTCAGAGTCTTCTGCGCCAGCCAGTAGCTTCATTTCATCACGTAGCCATTGGATTGATGCGCCACCCATGAATACTGCACCTTCAAGTGCGTATGCAGGCTCACCTTTAGGACCACATGCTAGCGTTGTTAGTAGGCCGTTCTTTGATGTTACTTTCTCTTGGCCTGTGTTCATTAGAAGGAAACAACCTGTGCCGTAAGTGTTCTTAGCTTGGCCTGCTTCTACACACATTTGACCGTAAAGTGCAGCTTGTTGGTCACCCGCAATACCCGCGATTGGGATACGCGTACCGCCTTTACCACCAAGGTTCGTTTGACCGTAAACCTCTGAAGAGCGTTTTACTTCAGGCATCATGACTGCTGGAATGCCCATTTCATCAAGCAGCTTCTGGTCCCAGCATAGGTCGTTGATGTTGAACAACATAGTACGTGACGCGTTGGTGTAATCCGTAACGTGAACACGTCCTTGAGTCATTTTCCAAACCAACCAAGTATCAACCGTACCGAACAGTAGTTTGCCAGCTTCAGCGTCTTCACGAGCGCCTTCAACGTTGTCTAGAATCCATTTTACTTTGGTACCTGAGAAATACGGGTCAAGGACTAAGCCTGTATTGTCACGTACGTAGTCTTCTAGGCCACGCGCTTTAAGGTCTTCACAGATGTCTGCTGTACGGCGACACTGCCATACGATTGCGTTGTAAACCGGTTTGCCAGTTTCTTTGTTCCAAACAATGGTGGTTTCACGTTGGTTAGTGATACCAATACCCGCTAGCTCGTCGCTGCGAATGCCTGCTTTAGCAAGTGCTTCAACCAATGTAGAGCTTTGAGTTGCCCAGATTTCCATTGGATCGTGCTCAACCCAACCTGCTTTCGGGTAAATCTGAGTGAATTCTCTTTGAGAAGAGCTAACGATGTTTGCATCGTGGTCGAGGATTACAGCGCGAGAACTTGTGGTGCCTTGGTCTAGGGCAACAATGTATTTTTGCTCGGTCATGGTAAGAATCCTTTTTCTTTCGTTATTTATATTTTAGTAAATGTAAGGTCGCTTAGGGATTAAGCTTGAGCTTGTTCAGCTTCTTCTTCTGTTTCACATTGGTTTGGAATTGTGCAGCCTTGGCCTTCTACTGGTAGGTAAGCACCGATAACACGTGGGTACAACCAACCACCAAAACACGCACCAGCAATTGGAGCAAGAATTGGAACGATGAAGTAAGGAATATCACGAGCACCGCTTAGTGCGAAATCCCAACCTGCAAAGTAAGCAAAAAGTTTTGGCCCAAAGTCACGAGCAGGGTTCATTGCAAAGCCAGTCAGTGGACCTAAAGAACCACCAATTACTGCGATAAGAATACCGATCAGTAGAGGATTCATTGCACCGCGAGATGCGCCGTTGTTTTCATCACCTAACGCTAAGATAGCGAACATCAAAACAGCAGTAATCACAAATTCCACAGCAAAAGCGCCAAAGAAAGAAAGTGAAGCATGTGGGTATGTTGAGAAAATACCTGCTGTTGATAGTGCGTCTTGGCTGCTACGGACAAAGTTATGTGCGATTTCGTAGTCAGTAAATAGGTTGCTGTACAGGCTGTAAACCAGCGCAGCAGAGCAGAAAGCGCCAAGCAGTTGCGAAATGATGTAAGGCACCACTTTCGCTTTATCGAAGCCATGGAACATGGCCAGTGCAATCGTTACGGCTGGGTTGATGTGTGCGCCTGAAACGCCGGCAGTACAGTAAATTGCAATCGCAACACCGAAGCCCCAGATGATGCTGATTTCCCATTGTCCGAATGTCGCACCAGTTAATACCAGAGCGGCCACACAGCCAACGCCAAAGAATATGAGTAATCCTGTACCGATAAATTCAGCCAAGCATTGCCCAAATAAAGAAGGGTGTTTGTTTGTTGTCATGTTCGAGTCCTTTTTAGTTTTGCTTATCTAGCACGTGTATTGTGCATATATTTGCGAACTCGAAAATAAACGAACATCAAAAGTGAGCGTTTGAGCATAAAATTGTTAATTAAAGTCACTTGAAATGTTAATCCGAACACTTTTGCTCGAAAAAGATGCTCGCATGAACGTCATTGCTCGAATTGATAGGTTGCGAAGCCGCTCAAACTACCTATATGTAAATGAATGCGCAACTGGTACGAGGAGTTTATGTTTGGATTTGTGATGCTACTTCGTGAGTGGCGGATTATTAGACTTAATTAGGGAGGGCTGTGTGATGTTTTTGCTATGTAACAAGGGCGTTAACAAATGAGCTTATATGCATAAATGAATAAACTGCCAACTATGTTGTAGTTTGGCAGTTTTCATTTGGGTGTATGTTCTTGTTATACGAGATGAACTTACCGCTCTAAACCAGAGCTGCCACTTTTCCTTTCGAAACCAATTGAGCTCGGATTGAGTCATACGCCCAGTTGAATGCTATCGCGTAAAGTACGAAGAAAATAACTAGGCCGATGTCCATGATCAGTACGGTTAGGAAATCTAGTTGTAGAACCCACATCAAGACAGGTAGAGTCACTGTCATTAAGCCAAGCTCAAAACCTAATCCGTGCAGGATACGTGTTTTCGTGGTTCTTTTGCTTCGGTCTGTTCCGTAAATTTTGTCGTAGCCATAGTTGTAAACGTAGTTCCAAGCCATCGCTATCAATGATATTGCAAGCGCTAAGCCTGCCATTTCACCTGCGCCGTGTCCTGTAATATAGGTTGCAAGCCCTGCCATTAGAACCAAAGCAACCAATTCAAATAGCACCATGTGCAACATGCGTTCTTTATGTGACATTTTTCTAACTCTCTTTACGATTAAATAGCCGCCGATGGGCTAATGACTTGGCTAGATAATATCTACTTAAGTGATAATATAAAGATAGTTAGCATCACATATTGTGATAGTAATTTTTGGGAGAAACCGAATGTACAACATTGAACAGCTGAAAATGTTTGTGTATGCCGTTGAATTAGGGTCATTTTCTTCCAGTGCTCGTCATTTGGGTAAGGTTCAGTCGGCGGTGAGCCAAGGCATCAGTAATCTTGAAATCGATTTTAATGTTGAGCTTTTTGATCGTTCGACTCGAAAGCCTTCACTAACCAAAGCGGGCGAGCAGTTATTTAAACAGGTGAAAGCGATCGTGCTTCAGGTTGAAGATCTGAATGTGACGGTTAACGCGATGGGCAGCGGTGAAGAGGGGCTCATCAAAATTGCATTAGATGATTCATTATTGGTCCCGAACCTATCTAAGATCCTTAGTCAGTTCAGTCATCAATTCCCAGCGACTGAAGTTGAACTGGTTGCGTGCACCACAACAGAGGTCAATCCGTTGATTATCGAAGAGAGGGCCGACATTGGATTAATGTTTACCAACTTGGCTTTTGATGTCGGTTCTGAGCCTTGCTTTATCGGTCACTTACCGTTTATTGCTGTGTGTCATCCAAGTCATGCGCTCGCAAAAACAGGTGTGGCGAAACTCACTGACTTACTCCCGCATCGTCAGTTAATGTTGAGGGGAGACAAAGGCAAGGTGATGGACCAGTTTCCGCTGATTGCCGGAAAGGTATGGTGGTCAAACAGCTTTATTGTGATCAAAGAGATGGTACTTGGCAGTGATATTGGCTGGGCATACTTACCTAGGCACCTCGTCGAAGAGGAGCTGAATAAGCAGCGTTTAGTGGAGATTAATGTCTCATTCGATCACAAAACGTGGTCGCCGCCCGTTGATCTTGTTTTGTCTAAAACACGCTCGAAAGGCCCAGCATTGCTTTGGCTTGAACAAGCATTGAAAGGCTTATTAGACGAAACGTAAATTGGACGAGACTTAAATTGGATCAAACTGAATAAAGAAAAGGCTCACCGTTTAACGTGTGAGCCTTTCTGTTTGACGTGATGCTGCTTTTTATCAGCTCTAGATGTAGACGCTAGACGCTAGGTTTAACCGTCTGACCGTTGTAGTACTTGTCTTTCATCTTAAGCGCCACGTTCACTAGATAAATCAACACAGGTACTTCAATCAGTGGACCGATAACACCGGCAAACGCTTGGTCTGAGTTGATACCGAATACTGAGATAGCAACAGCAATCGCTAGCTCGAAGTTGTTACCTGTCGCTGTGAATGCAATTGATGCGTTCTTGTCGTATTCAATACCCATCTTCTTACCAATGAAGAAGCTGATGAAGAACATTGCTGTGAAGTAGATAGTCAGTGGAACAGCAATCAACAATACGTCCATTGGCAGTTCAACAATCATCTCGCCTTTTAGGCTGAACATTAGAACGATAGTTGCCAGTAGTGCAATCAGTGTGATTGGTGAGATGCGTGGAATGAACACATCGTTGTACCACTGCTCGCCTTTCATCGACACAAGGATCTTACGGCTTAGGAAGCCCGCTAGGAATGGGATACCTAGGTAGATAAGAACACTGTGTGCAATATCGATCATCGAGATATCAACCATCATGCCTTCGTAACCAAATACTGGTGGAAGAACGCTGATGAATAGCCACGCCATAAAGCTGTAGCTCACCACTTGGAATGCACTGTTTAGAGCAACCAATGCCGCGCCGTACTCTTTGTTGCCGCCGCCGATGTCGTTCCAAACCAGAACCATTGCCACACAACGAGCAAGACCAATCAGAATCACGCCGACCATGTAACCTGGGTGGTCACCCAAGAAAGTCAGTGCCAATACAAACATCAGAATCGGACCAACAAGCCAGTTCATGATCAAAGATAGTTTGATGGCTTTCTTATCTTTTACCACGGTGCCTAATAGGTTGTAGTTAACCTTAGCCAAAGGTGGGTACATCATTAAGATAAGGCCAATCGCAAGCGGAATGTTGGTGGTACCAACAGACATTGATTCGTTCCACTGTTCGATTTGTGGGAACAAGGTGCCAAGCAGTACACCAATGCCCATGGCGATGAAGATCCACAGCGTTAAGTAGCGATCGAGAAAACCTAATTTTGGTTTCATTATATTGTCTCTTTGGTTGTTATCGCTAATCGTCGAAAAGCGATATTTAAAGGCAAAAAATACGCTTAGTTTATTGTGTTCGACAAACTAAGCGTGGTTAATCTATTTTAAAATGGTGTCGATAAGCGATTCAAATTGCTGAATATTATCTCGGTTAATGCGATAGCACATCTTCGGTGGTATCGATTCAGCAGTGATGAAGCCTGAGGTTTTCAAGATTCTTAGGTGCTCTGATACTGTTGATTGAGCCAAACCTAATTCACTCACCAAGTCACTGTTCAAACAGCCGCCCGATTTTTCTAACGTTGAAAGGATACTCAATATACGAACTCTTGCCGGGTGAGCGAGCGCTTTCGCTAGAGTTGCCATTTGCTTTTCAGCTTCGGCATCACCATGTCCGATTGGCAGAGCACAGCCACCAGTTGTAGAGCAAGTTTCGTTCATATTGATGTTTCGCTTTCCATAATCGTTAAATGACGATTAATAGTAAGCCCATTTTATATAAGGGTCAATGTGATCTTTCAATTTGCTTCTAAATTGGATGTCAAAATCCATATTTATCATTGAAATTCAACGGACTAAGACTTGGATGAACCAAACCAGTATAACGGCCACTTTTGTTGTGAATAGCTGTTATTCAATAGCGTACTGATACCAACCAAAGCGATGCTGCCGATTAATACTGGAGTAAATAAGAACGTCCAATCCACATGCGTAGTACCTGCTAAAGCTATCACAATAGGATTAGCGCCAGCGGGTGGGTGAACCGCTCGAAAGTATTGCATTAGCATGATGGATGAGCCGACTGCGATTGCCATGGTTAAATAGGAATCCCCAAAACCATATAACGCGATTAGACCAACAGCAGCCGAAATAAAGTGGCCCGCAATGACGTTTCTCGGTTGAGCTAACGGCGATGTAGGTACAGCAAATAGAAGCACACAAGTGGCGCCAAATGGAGCCATTAACCACGCAACCCCAGAACTTTCTGCTAATAAGCACAAGGTTAAGATGCCCAGCGTACCGCCAATAAAACCTCTAATCAGTTGGCTTATGCTTGCTTTCGGAGGAAGGGCTCCACCACCAGATAGTTTACCGATCATAATCATTTCCTCTTGTTATCTCTTTTATTGCAAGTGTACAGATCTGTACTGTTTGATTTGAATCATACAGATCTGTACACTTCTTGCAACGAGAAAGTGAGCTCAGCTATTTCAGAGCGATTTTAAGGTTGATTAACGATGAGTAAAAAAGATTTGATTCTGGATGTAGCGGAATCGCTATTTAATCAGTATGGCTATACCGCTGTTGGGGTAGATATGATTCGTGATGAGGCGGCGGTTTCCAAAACCTCCATGTACCGCCATTTTGGATCGAAGACCAAGCTGATTGAAGCCGTGTTAGAAAGGCGTCATCAGCGTTTCGAGTCGAGTTTAGAAGCAGAACTGTCATCAACTTCTGGATTACAAAACCAACTCGATGCGCTGTTAGATTGGCACCTTACATGGTTTGAACAACCTGACTTTAAAGGCTGTATGTTCATGCACGCGCTCGCCGAATTTAAAGAATCGGAAGATGACATTGCGATGCTCTCGCGACAGCACAAAGTTTGGCTCAAAAACAGCATTCGTGATGTGGTAAGAGGTAATGAAGAAGTAGACACTGCAATACTCGAATTACGCAGTGAATCGGTTATGACTTTTATCGAAGGACTTATTATAAGAAATGAGTTTGGTGAGTTAGACGCGAGTGTGCATTCAAATAAAGAAGCTTGTCGAAAAGCACTGTATGCATTGGCAGCTTTAGACTTAACTTAGAATTAACTGATGAGGGTAGGTTGTGCCTACCCTCGCTGCACCGTTTCAGCAGCGTCGTGTTGGGTAATCAACTTCATTAAAGTGACTGATAGTTCTTGATGTAATCAAGTGTACGATCAGCGTATGCATGTGAACCCAACATCTCAGACAAACCAAGAAGTGTCTTGTAAGGTTGAGATACCGCAACCATATTAATTAACCAAGATGGAATAGACCCTCCTGGGTCACTCAATACTTGATAAGAAATATGAGTTGTATTGTTGTTCAGGGGTGTGAGAACCCATCGTGATTCTAAATGAGCCACTCTGACCACACTTTTATCTTCATTTGGAAGGTAATTAGGCCTACCGTTTTGGTTAATTATGACGATTAATGTGCCGGGATCTTGCTCGATAAAGTTCTCGACAATGGCTTCGCGATCCGAGACGGGCCAAGGCGCTTTTGTATAAGTTTTAGTGACAGTGTGTACTTCACTAAAGTGGTCTATCTCTTCCATTTCATCAATGTTCTCTACCCATTGAGTGCCTACTGAAGTATCAGTAAACAAAGCGATGATTGAAGTAAGATTGGCTTTGATATCAGCTTCTGCACGAAACTCCTTAAAGTCGTTACCTTCAATTTTTCGATTGTAGACTTCGATGCCTTGCTTATTACGTACGAGCTTCCACTCATTGCCATCCAACGCTAACACTGAAAAAGACGTCGCAACCATAATGAAAGTTAGAATCTTACTGATCACGACAGTGCTCGTCCTTTCCAAGTGATTTTATTGTTCTTTGATAAGCGATAACTGTTGAGAATCAACAAGCTTTGCAACGAAATCCCCAAAGGCACGGTTAGTGCATAACGAGCTGGTATAAAGAGCTCTTTGATCAAAATAAGATAAGTGACAATGGAAGCGAACAACATCAGAGCATTGATCGCTAAGGAATAGGCGTTGAATGATGAAGGGTCGCCGATGAAATAGTGAGTTGATACAAGCAGCATCACCGGGGCAGCCCATGCAATGATATTCGTTTTGATGAATGCACCAAGTACTTGGAATCTTGATTGGCAATTTACAATAAGATTCATGTTTTTGGAGAAACCCGCCCAAATCGAACCAAAGTCGGAATACATATGAGTACTCATGAGTTCGTCCGCAAAAGCCCAAAATGCTTTTAAACCGCATATCTTCATGAGCTTTGCAAAAGCGATGTCTTCGGATATCTCGCTGGCTACCGCAGTATGTCCACCTACCGCATCGTATGACTTTCGTGTAAAAAGCATGGCTTGGCCGTTAGCAATGGCGTCTGCTTTTGACTTGTCGTTTGCGTTCTTGAAGTTCATGTAAGACGCGATTGAAAGAAATATGCCGGGTAAGGTGATTTTCTCAACGGTTGATGTGAATGCTTGCCTAGGGTTGAACGACAGCAAATCCGTTTTGTGTCTTGAGGCGAAATTGATAACGCTCTGTAGCATCAAGGGTTCAGACTTTGTATCAGCATCGATAAAATACAAATACTCACCCGTTGCCTGCTGTGAGCCCACCATGCAAGCGTTGCTTTTCCCTAGCCAATTGGGTGGTAACTTCCTTCCCGATATGCAGCGAACGTTAACACTCGATGCGTCGATTAGCGTATCAACAATGGCCCTTGTCGAATCAGTAGAAAAATCATCAACCACGATGATTTCAAACCTGTCTTTTGGGTAGTTTTGCTTCATTAGCGAACTGAGGCTGGTCTCAATATTATCTTCTTCATTTCTCGCAGGGATAATAATGGACACGGTTGGCCACTTGGTTCGGTTCAACGAAATTTTAGGCGTAATGTGAACGCGATGGCGCGCTAAATTGGCAAGTGTGATTAAAAACTTGATGGTAACGATGCAAAACAAAGTCGAAGTGATAGCTAGAATCATGATTACAGTGGTCAACAAATAAAGTGATAGAGATCTAAGGAGCGTATAGCCTGGAGGGGTTTCGTTCACCTCTGGTATGTAGGACTCAATCATTCAAAGTGACATTTCGGTTAGCTCAGTTTTGCGTTTGAATCACATTTGAAGCGATTTATTAGAGCTCAGAAATAAGCATTGCATTCACTGGCTACTCTAGCGATATAATCGAAGGCAGAACCGTTACACAAGATAACGAAAAATCATAATTTACACTTTAATCTTTACTTATAGGTAAGCCCTGAAATGCCACAACAGAACATCAAATTTATCGCTGCTGATATGGACGGTACTCTGCTTAATGAACATGGAAAGTTAGACCCAGAATTTTTCAATCTTTATGAGCGCTTAGAAGCTCAAGACATCATTTTTGCTGCGGCATCGGGTCGTCAGTACTACAGCTTGATGGAAACCTTTTCCCCGCTAAAAGATCGCATGATGTTCGTTGCTGAAAACGGCACATTAGTGATGCACAAAGGCCAAGAGCTCTACAGCTGCTTACTTGATACTGATGCCATCAAAGACATCATTAAAGAAGCGCGTGCCATTGAAGGTGCACATGTAGTGCTTTGTGGTAAGAAGTCTGCATACATTGAAACCAAAGATGAGCGTGCTTTAGCGGAGATCTCTAAGTACTACCATCGCCGTGAGCAAGTAGAAGATTTACTGGCGGTAGAAGACGATTTCATCAAGGTGGCTATCTGTCACTTCGACGGTTCACAAGAGCAAGTGAACCCAACTATTGATACCAAGTTTGGTGAGAACTACCAAGTGGTTGTCAGTGCGAAAATTTGGTTGGATGTGATGAACGCTGAAGCGTCAAAAGGCGCGGCGATTAAACATCTACAAAACACATTAGATTTCACTTACGAGCAGACCATGAGCTTTGGTGATTACCTCAATGACTTGGAAATGCTTAAAGAGAGCTTCCACTCTTACGCGATGGAAAACGCACATCCAAAGCTGAAAGAGATCGCTCGTTTTGGGGCGCCAAGTAACGTCGATGCAGGTGTGTTCCAAGTGCTAGAGAAGCTGTTAGCGTAACGCGGTTAAGCTCCAACAGATTTTTATTAAAGCCAGCTCGGTAACATGAGTTGGCTTTTTTGTTGGCTACAGATCCAGTTAGTTAAATTTGAACGATTGTTCAGGTTGTTGTAGTCTGAAGATAAATTGGATGCCTGCTTATACAGCGGACATGCCTTATCAATGATCATTTGGAATGACGATGAGCAAGAAACTTCAACTCGATATTATTTCTGACGTAATGTGCCCGTGGTGCGTGGTCGGTTACAAAAACTTAGAGCAAGCTATTGCTGAGCTTGGCTTAGCAGAGCAAATTGAACTTGAATGGCAGCCGTTTGAGCTCAATCCTGATATGCCGCAAGAGGGTGAAAACCTGCGCGATCACATCATGAGAAAATACGGCTCTAGTGCGGAAGAGAGCCAAAGTTCGCGTGAGCAACTTGCGGCTCGTGGCAAAGCGGTTGGTTTCGATTTCAATTTCTATGACAGCATGAGAATGGTCAATTCCCGTCATCTGCATGTGCTTCTCGATTTCGCACTAGCGCACGGTAAACAGACTGAGTTAAAGCTACGCTTCTTTGCTGCTCACTTCACAGAGCAGAAAGACCTGTCTGATCTTGAGGTCATCGCGCAAGAACTTGAAGCGGTTGGGCTAAACTCAACGAAGGCACTGAAGCGCTTGAAGAACATCGACAACTTAAAGCAAATTGAAGCGCAAGAGTTTGAATGGCAACGCATGGGCATCTCAGCGGTTCCTACCGTGGTATTCAACCGCAAGAGTGCAGTGACAGGCGCGCAGACGGTAGAAACGTATAAGCAAATCCTTCAAGAGCTTATTGCTGAATCATAAGCCAGTCATTGGTATCAATTAGAGTCTGAATTACATGGAATCACTTTCACTCGCTCAAGCGCAAAAAATTGTACTGCTTTCGCAAAAGTTACCGCCTAAAAAGCAACGTAATGGCGGCGCCTTGGCGAATACGCTGTCTGCGATTGAAAACCTTGGCTATGTGCAAATTGATACCATTTCCGTGATTCAGCGAGCCCACCATCATACGTTGTGGAATCGAAATCAAGACTACCAACTGAACCATCTTGATAAGCTGTTAGAGCGTCGAGAAGTGTTTGAGTATTGGTCGCATGCCGCCGCGTATTTACCCATTCGAGATTACCGCTTCAGCCTACATCGAAAGAATGGGTTTGCGAGCGGCAAGCTCAAGCATTGGTATAAAAAGGATGATGCATTGATGGCTCATGTTCTCAAACGTATTGAGAATGAAGGGCCGTTGATGGCGAAAGACTTTGAAGGGGATAGACCAAACCCCGGCGGATGGGGCGGTAAACCTGCCAAACAGGCGCTAGAAACTTTGTTTATGCAAGGTGACTTAATGGTGCCGAGCCGAGTGAACTTTCATAAGGTGTATGACCTAACCGAGCGAGTTCTACCGAGTGGAATTGATACCTCTGAGCCGACAGAACAAGAGTACATCGAGCATCTGATAACACGTTATTTAGAGGCTAACGGAGTTGGAATAGCGTCGGAAATGAGCTACCTACTCAAGAACACAAAGCCTTTGATTCAGAGAGCACTCCAACAGATGCTTGAAGATAAGCAGGTTCTGAAAGTAGATATTCAAGGCTCTGATTACTATGTCCTGCCAGGTGCTTTTGAACTGCTGAATCAACCTCTTTCCAGAACCAAGCTGAAGATACTGTCTCCGTTTGATAACCTGCTGATTCAACGAAAGCGAATGCAATCATTGTTCAACTTTGACTACCTCCTTGAATGCTATGTTCCAGAGGCCAAGCGTCAGTTTGGTTACTTTAGTTTGCCGATTCTGTGGCAAGGTAAGCTGGTGGCGCGAATGAATTGCAAGGTCGACAGGAAGACCCGTTTACTCAATATTCGTAACTTGGTTGTTGAAGACAGAGTTAAAACCCATGAGTCATTGATTTACGCTTTATGCGAAGAACTTAAACACTTCATGGTGTTCAATCAATGTGATGAGATGATCGTTCACAACACCACGCCTTCTGATCTTGGCAAGCGCTTGATGAGCCATTGGCAAACAGTCTAGCGGTCTTTGTTGTTTAGAAAGTGCTTAGTTACTCAGAAAGAGCGGCTAGTAAAAACTCGACAAAAGTTCGGTTCTTTAACGACAGTTGCTTGGTTTTGTAGAGTAAGTGAATCGGCTTTGGTAACGGCGCCATACCGGGTAGGATTTCCAACAGCGCTCCACGATCAATCTCTTCTGCGACTAAGATAGTAGGTTGCAACAACACGCCCACACCCTGCAGGGCGGCATACCGCAACACATCACCATTATTCGACATCAAGCGCACACGTTCTTTATTCGGTGTGGCGTGAGGGGCTTGGCTGCTGTAACTGAACCCAAGCGACGGGTGCTGCGCCAAGTCTTCCAACACGCAGATCTCAGCATGTTGGTTAAGGTAATCGGGCGCCGCGCAATAACACATCTTATAGTCCCCTAAATACCTTGCGACCAAGCTTGAATCGGACAGGTCGCCAATTCGCACAATCAAATCAATGTCGGATGAGTAAGGATCAACAAGATCATTATTCAACATCAGCTCAACGTTAATGGTTGGGTGATGTGCGAGAAACTTAGCTACGATAGGGGCAAGTACCTTGTTGCCGTAGGTGACGGGGCAGTTTATTTTTACCGTGCCTTGAGGCTGGTTTTCCAAGGTTTGAATCAGGTTTTCAGCATTGCTGATGTCTTCGAGAATTCGCTTACACTCACGATAGTAAAGCTGCCCTGAGTCGGTTAACGATTGCTTACGCGTGGTGCGGTGGATCAGCTGAGAGTTCAAACTGGTTTCTAAGGAATGGACATGCTTACTGATCATGGTCGCCGACAGGTTGAAGTGGTTTGCGGCGCTACGAAAGCTGCCCTGTTCCACTACGTAGACGAAGACTTTCATGCTGGTTAACTTATCCATTGAACACTCTTGGTTGATAAACAATAAACAAAAGGTGAGTTTATCAATTATTAGGGGTTAATTATATTAATGGCAAACCGATAATTAACTAAAATAAGAGCGTGAAATGCCTCAAACGAATGAAATCATCTTTGTTACTGCTGAACTTAAGATCAAAACCAACATAGAGCGAGCTGCTGCGATCGAAGCTATCGAACAGTTTTGTTTAGACATGCAAAGCGAACCGGGCTGCCTACAAGCGATTGCAACCTATGATCAAAACCAAAGCGATCGTGTGATCTTGCTTGAGCAATACGCTAACCGTGAAGCGATCAATCAGCATTTTGTGATGTCTCATACCCAAGCGTTTATTGAGCGTGACATTACGGAATTAGTGCAAGCATTCGAAACGCAACGTGGACCTATCAAAGCACAAGAGCAGGAGATCTAAGACATGAAATGGGGAATCCTAGGAACCAGCTTTATCTCAGGCGTAATGGCGGATGCGATCAAAGGCGATGCTCAAAGCGAGCTGTATGCCGTTGCTGGTCGTACTGAAAAAACACTTAACGAGTTTGCTGCCCAATACCAACCAACACGAACCTTCAACAGCTATGACGCCTTGATTGAAGATGAGTCAGTCGACATCATCTACATTGCTCTGCCAAACCATGTTCATCATGAGTATGTGATTAAAGCGGCTCAAAAAGGCAAAGCGATCTTGTGTGAAAAGTCTCTGTCGGTTGATATGGAAAAAACCGAGCAAGCTTTGCAAGCGGTGAAAGAAGCGGACGTATTCTTTGCTGAAGGTTTGATGTACTTGAATCATCCATTGATCGCCAAGCTTCATCAAGAACTAGCAACCGGTGAGATTGGCGAAGTGCGCTCAATTCAGGGTTCATACGTTGCGGCGATTGATCAGTTTGTGAACCCTGCGAGCAAGGGCGCGCTATACAACTTAGGTTGCTACCCAATGTCGCTGATTCACTCTGTCGCACAACACCAGTTTGGTGAAAGTGTGTTTGATGATCTGCAGATCTCTGCAATCGGCCGACGTGGCCAAGATGGCAACATCTGTGAATCATCGTCGATGATGCGCTTCAACGACCATTTTACCGCGCAAATCCATACCGCAGAAGACCACGGCTTAAAGCATGGCTTCACGATTCTAGGCAGCAAAGGCTGTATCACACTCGACACCAACCCATGGCTACCGAGCGAAGACAATACATTCACGGTTGAGATCTATGAAACATCGACACGCGAAGTGAAAGTCGAAGCGCAAGGCGATGGCTTTCATTATCAAGTGCGTAATATCCGCCAAGCAGTTGAGCAAGGTGACACACAACTTGTAGCGCCCATGGCGACTCATCAAGACTCTCGCGTAATCATGAAGTTACTGACGGATTGGGAACAAGCGGCGAGCTAAGATCTTCGTAAATTCGTATTCGCCTCATGTTTGATTGCCTCGTCAGTGATCAAGCATGAGGCGTTTCCTCTATATTCTACTCGCCTCTTCCCAATAAATACTTTGCATTTGAAACCGCCACAGTGTCCAATATCAGGTAGTACGAAACTGACCGAAAAACCTTATTTTTTAAGGTGTTAAATAGGACCTTTACCGCATGCGTAAATCAGATAAGAAAATCGAGAATCAAATCAGAGACGTGTTAACTGACGTTTGTGAAGACACGCTGAAAGGCTTCGATGGTTTTTTGTGGGTGACTCACTCGGTCAACTTCTCTTCATTCCCGCAAAGTTTGAAAATTGTCTGCGTATTCGATACCAATCAGGATAGAACGAACTTCTTAAATGGCGAAGGTCAACAGTGTGTCTCTGGGGCTATCCAACAAGCGTTCAATCAAGTTGGGATTCAACTGAAAAATGTCGATAAGCACGTGAACTTCGATACACAAGAGAATTGCGACCGTGACCATCAAGGGAAGTGGAACAAAAGGCTTTAATAAGCGGCAGCGCTACGTGTAAAGCGATCTAAAGAGACGAAAGCCTACGCGAAGTAGGCTTTGTTATTGTATTTACTCTTGTTACTTAATTGCAGTACAGAAGCTGACGTCTGAATGCTGAGTTTGCGGATCGTAGCTGTGGTAGAGCTCAAAACAAGGTCGGTCTTCGGTTTCAATGCCGGATTCAATGACGTTACTCATTAAATCATCCCATGCTTTTGCATATTGACCGACTTCGGTGATCGTTTGTCTCATCACCGCATATTGCCCACCGGGAAAATCTTTTAATTCGATCCCACTTGGCACTTCAGTGTCGTCTGAAACCATCAAGCAGATGTCTGTTCGGCACTTCTCTGTTGGAGTGATTTCTGGATTGTCATGATAGATAAAGATGCAACTATTACTCGCTAGTCCTTTCATTTCTGCCCATTGATAAAGACGACCGCTTGGCTCTTCATAGCCTTGTCCATAGGGACCTGTCACTCGTACATACGCCAGTTTTGATGCTTCAAATTTTTGTGTTTTCATTGTCATACTCCATGTTGAAAGTTCGGAGTTAGTATATGAATTGCCGTCAATTGCATCGTTTCCATTCTTGCGCAATGAGTGTCCAATCTTGCTATTTCGAGTTAGCTCGCTGAACGCTTGGTAATCTTCGCAATCGCGAAATGCACTCGGTGTGACACCGAAATGTTGTTTGAATGCCTTGGCAAAGCTCTGAGACGATGAAAAGCCATAATCCAATGCGACGTTAATAATAGGTTGTTTGAATTTGAAGAGATCATTGGCTGCCGCTTCGAGTCTCAATCGTCTGATGAAATCTGCAAGGGTCTCGCCTTGAACGGCCTTAAAAGTACGATGAAAATGGTAGGGTGAAAAGTTGGCTAACGCCGCGACTTCTGGCAGGTTTAATGGCTCATTAAAGCGTTTTTCTAGATAACGGATAACGGGAATCAGTCGTTTGTGATAGTCAACTTTCATTGCTTTGCTCGTCTGTCTTGGCTTGTTATTGGTATTAGACAGAGATCCTAACCTATCCAAACAGAGTTTCAATATTCACAGTGTAAAGGTGAGATGGACAAAGGGGAACATGTGATGAACTGAGGGAGTCAGAAGGCTCTAGAGGTTTTGCATATCGACTGATTGATGATTGAAGCCAATTGACCTTGCTGCATTAAGCAGAGCTTGTTGGGTTTTGAACACTCTTGGTTTCAGCTTTCTGTCAGACTCTAAGAAACTATTTACTCCCCATTTATTGCTTCGAACCATTAGATAATAACCATCATTATTTGGAGAGTTAACGGCGACGGCTGATTCTAGATCACCACGCTTGAAGTGATGTTTAAATTCGCGCAACAACATAAAAATTCCATTTTAGTAGATAAAGAAAAGGGAGCTCATGCTCCCTCTTTGGTTGATTTTCTAATTACAAGAATGCACGGTATGGCAGTTCTGGGTCGTTTTTGAAGATATCTGCAAAACCACGGAAGTGTTGGTAGTGCATACGACCTTTATCTGTTGGGTAAGTGTATCGACCACCGACTTGCCAGAAGAAAGGTGCGAAGCCGTATTGCAGACGTTCTTTCTTCATGTTCCACAGCATTTCTATCTCACGTGGGTCATTTTGGAAGTTAGCCCAGATATCGTGGTGGAAAGGAACCACGACTTCACAATCCAAAGACTCAGCGGCACGTAAAATGTCAGAAGACGTCATTTTGTCAGTCACGCCACGTGGGTTCTCACCGTAAGAAAGCAATGCAACGTCGATCTTGTGGTCATTACCGTGCTTAGCGTAGTAGTTTGAGTAGTGAGAATCACCAGAGTGGTAAACTGAACCGCCTGTCGTTTCTACTAGGTAGTTCACTGCACGATCGTCCATGCCACCTAAGATATCAGTGTCTAAAGAAGAAGTGCCTTCAGGAAGTGTCACGAGTGCAGTACGGTCGAATGCATCAAGAACTTTAATATTGACGTCTTTGATCTTAATCTCGTCGCCAACTTTCGCGATAACACAACGATCTTCTGGCACACCCCATTTCATCCATAAATCAACACATGCTTTAGGGCCAATGAATTTAACGTGATCACCACCGTTTTGTAGAACGGCTGCTGCAACGTTGATGTCAATATGGTCGCCGTGGTCATGAGATGCCATCACTGCATCGATCTCTTTAATAGCGAAAGGGTCCAATGGGAAGATTGCAGTACGTAGGTTTGGCTGAAGTGCTTCAACACCGCCCATACGCATCATTTGGTGTTGGTTTTTCATTTTTTGAACAGCTTGTGTTTTTTTACCAGTACCACACCAGAAGTCCATTGATAGGTTTGCACCACCTTCTGATTTTAGCCAAATACCTGTACAGCCAAGCCACCACATAGAAAATGTATTCGGTTGCACGACAGTTTGCTCGATCTCTTCATTTAACCATGTGCCCCACTCAGGGAATGTATTTAGGATCCAAGACTCGCGAGTAATTTCGTTTACGTTGCTCATGATAATACCTTTTATTTCAATAATTTGATTAATTTTGGATGTAGGGAACCGAGCGCCCTAATTTTGATTAAGGCACTGAGCTAAATTTATTATTATTTGGTGGGCTTGCTCGCCCTGGATTTAAACTAGGATGACTTGCGTCCCTTGTGCTTCAATCCGCTTAACGACGTCTGGGTTGGCTTCTTTACCGGTGATGACTATGTCAATTTGCTTAGCGCTGCAAAATAGCATTCCAGTACGTTGCCCAACTTTTGAGCTGTCGACTACAACGACAAGCTTGTCGACTTGTTCAAGCATTTGCTGCTCTGCGACAGCGGTTAACATGTCTGCTTTATAGAGGCCAGCATCGGTTAAGCCTTTACCAGAGGTAAACATCCAGTTTCCGGCATAGCCTCCCAGTGAATTGGGCGCGGGATTTAAAAAGATGTTCTGCGCTTTGTTGTATTGACCACCAATGATGATGACATCGTCATGATCTTCGTTGATCAAGTAGCTTGCGAGTGGGAAGTAGTTCGTTACGATCTGAACATCTTCCCCACATAACTGTTGCCCAAGTAGGAACGCAGTAGAACCACAGTTGATCACGACTGTATCGCCAGCCTCGCAAAGTCCAGCTGCTGCTTGCGCAATCTCAGCTTTCTCTTCATAGAAATCAGTGCTGTTTATATTGAGTGGTGACCACTTTCTCTTCTGAGTCTCTACTCGTTCTGCACCGTTTCGAATTTTTCTAAGCCTACCAACTTCATCCAGTTTAGCGATGTCGCGTCTTGCTGTAGCTGGTGAAACGCTAAATTTATCAATGATATGTGAGACGTTTATTGTCTGCATATCTTCTAACAGCGACACAATGCCGTTATGTCTTTGTACTTCATTCATATTTATCACTCTTTATGTCGTTGTGACAATTTGATGATTACTTTTGATTTGTTTTGATTCTAATAATCACCGTCATGATTGTCAAACTACATCGCTATAAAAACCAGATCTTAATCACAATCATTTTTAAGTTGTTGATTTTATTCATTTAGTTGTTTTTCGGTGTGATCCGAAGCTCAATTAGGCACATTCTGGGTGTGGTTAATTGATATAAATCAAAGTAATCACAAGTGAGCATTGAATGATTACTTTTGATTGGTAAAGTTTAGTTCGTGAGCAAAACTAGACATCATCACATCCTACAAACCATTAAAATTAAAAATTAATCAGGGGTAAAGATATGGAATTCTTATACGATATTTTCTATATTTTTTACAGTCAGGTAATGACCAAAGCACCATTGCTACTCGGTCTTGTTACTTGTCTGGGTTACATTCTACTCAAGCGTGACGCAACAACTATTATCTCCGGCTCTATTAAAACCATCGTTGGTTTCATGATAGTTCAGGTAGGTGCAGGAACATTGGTAGCGGGTTTCAAACCGGTGATTTTGAAAATGAGTGAGATTCATGGATTGACGGGGTCAGTGATAGACCCTTACACAACCATGATGTCTACCATGGAAACCATGGGCGACAATTACTCTTGGGTCGGGTATGCAGTATTGTTGGCACTGGGACTGAACATTCTTCTTGTTGCCTTCCGCCGCATTACTGGTATTAGAACCATCATGCTGACGGGACATATTATGTTCCAACAAGCTGGTCTCATTGCTGTTTTCTACTTCGTGCTTGGCGCAGGTATGTGGGAAACCATCATCTATTCAGCAATATTGATGGCGTTGTACTGGGGTATCTCGTCAAATATCATGTTCAAGCCGACTCAAGAAGTGACTGGCGGGGCGGGTTTCTCTATTGGTCACCAACAACAGTTTGCGTCATGGGTAGCGACAAAGGTTGCTCCTAAGCTTGGCGACAAAAATGACAGCGTTGACCACATCAAACTGCCTAAATGGTTACACATTTTCCACGATAGCATCGCAGCGACAACGTTAGTCATGACTGCTTTCTTCGGCATTATTCTTCTTTCATTTGGTCTTGATAACCTTCAAGACATGGCAGGAAAAACACACTGGTTTATCTATATTTTCGAAACTGGTCTGAAATTCGCAGTCGCTATTCAAGTTATTGTAACGGGCGTCCGTATGTTCGTAGCGGAGTTATCAGAAGCCTTTAACGGTATTTCTCAACGTCTTATTCCTAATGCTGTTTTAGCAATCGATTGTGCAGCTATCTACGCATATTCTCCAAATGCAATGGTATTCGGTTTCATGTGGGGCGCTGTTGGCCAATTCACAGCCGTTCTTGCAATGTTAGCCTTTGATTCTCCTATCATGATTATTCCTGGCTTTATCCCTATGTTCTTCTCGAACGCAACTATCGGTGTGTTTGCTAACCACTTTGGTGGCTGGAAAGCGGTAATGAAGATCTGTTTCGTGATGGGCATCATCGAAGTGGTTGGTTCTGCTTGGGCAATTCATATCTTTGCTCAATCGGGTGCAGAGTTTAATGGCTGGATGGGTATGGCTGACTGGGCTCTCGTCTTCCCACCTATCATGCAAGGTATCTCGAGCTCTAATATGTTCTTCTTCGGGATTCTGGCTTTAGCTGGTGTCTACATGTACTTCGCTTCTAAGCAACTACGAGCTGAAGAAGACGCAGAAGCTGCTGCTGAAACAATGACCGCAGTAACGCCTGAAGGCATCGAGGTTGAAATCGCAGTACCACAACAATCGACAGCAACCGCTGAAGCGCCATCAGCTTCTACGACGTCAGCTTCTGCAACGTCAGAAATTCGCGTCTCACCAGCAGCTGACCAGAAACCGGTTCGTGTCTTAGTGTGCTGTGGTTCAGGTCAAGGTTCGTCAATGATGTGTTCTAAGAAAATCAAAGAGTACTTGGACAAGAAAGGCATCCCAAGCTCGACCTTTAACAGCGCCATTACTGATTACAAATCGCACCTTGGTTCATTCGACATCATCGTTACGTCGGTTGCGCTTGCAGCGAAGATCACTGGCCTGCCGGAAGGTAAGCAACAATTAGCGGTTAAGAACATGATCATGGTGAAAACTTTCGGCGACGAACTGGTTTCCATCATTGAGAACAACTTCCACAAATAATGATAAACGGCTCAGTGGTCTCGCACTGCTGAGCCAATAAAAACAATTATATAAGTGAGCAATAACATGAACTTAAAAGAATCTCTTATCAGGAATAACTCTATCCTACTGAACGCAAAAGCATCTGACTGGAAAGCCGCAATTAAGCTTGGTACTGATGCATTGGTTAAAGCTGGCATTACTGAAGAGCGTTACTACGATGCGATTACTAAAGCGATTGGTGAAGAGGGCCCTTACATCTGCATTCATGATGCGTTCGCACTGCCTCATTGCCGTCCTGAAGATGGCGTGATTCTTACCGGCTTTGCGTTAACGGTTCTTGAAACGCCGATCATCTTTGAAGGTGTTGATGAGCCTGTTGATGTGCTGATCACGCTTGCGGGTAAGGATTCAGAAGAGCACATCGAAGGGACGATGCAAGTGGCGAACTTGATTGAATTTGACGAAGATTTCTCGAAACTTCGTGCCTGCAAAAGCCCAGAAGAAGTCGCGCGTTTAATTGATGCTGCTTTGTTGCAAGCGGAAGCGGCTTAAGGAGTCGATATGTCTAAATATAGTCAATTGAAACAACGTGTCTTAGAAGCGAATTTGCAGCTTCCGAAGTACGGTTTGGTGACATTCACTTGGGGAAATGTCTCTGAGTTTGACCGTACTAATGGCGTGATAGCGATTAAACCATCGGGTGTTGAATACAGTGATATGACGGCTGAAGACATGGTGGTCGTCGATCTAGAAGGCAACATTGTTGAAGGGAAACTTAATCCTTCAAGTGATACCGCAACTCACTTAGAGCTTTACAAAGCTTTCCCTGAGGTCAGTGGCATTGTTCACACACATTCACGCAGTGCCACAATTTGGGCGCAAGCGGGTATCGATATTCCAGCATTGGGCACTACTCATGCGGACTATTTCTACGGTGACATCCCATGTACACGTCGATTGTCTCACTCTGAAATTGCTGAAGAGTACGAGAAAAATACTGGCTTGGTGATCATTGAAGAGTTCAAGCAACGCCGAATTGATCCAATGGCCGTTCCCAGCGTGATTGTTGCAGGACATGCGCCTTTCTCTTGGGGCAAAGACGCCAACGATGCGGTTCACAACGCGGTGGTATTAGAAGAAGTTTCTGCAATGGCGTTGGCAACGCGCAGCTTGAACAGCGGCATCAAAATTCAGCCAGAGCTATCAGACAAACACTACCTGCGTAAGCACGGTGAAAATGCTTATTACGGCCAACAGTAAATCGACTGTTCGTTTAAGTAGGCTGTTTAAGTAAGCCGTTTAACGAGCTTCGACTCTAAGTAGTTTCAATATTGACTAGGCCCGACTTCAGGGAATAAGTGAGAGGACTCTATGTATAAAGTGCTGGCGTTAGATCTCGATGGAACCGTGTTAAAGGATGATCACACGATTCATCCAGAAGTGAAAAAGGCGATCCAAGAAGCCAAACAAAGTTGTCATGTCGTGATTGTGACTGGTCGACACCACACAGCAGCACGACCTTATTACTACGAATTGGGGTTAGATACGCCAATCATCTGCTGTAACGGCACTTATGTTTATGACTATCAGACTGAAACGGTACTGACTCAAAATTCCATAGATAAAGACAAAGCGCTGACCTTCATCGATATGGCAGACGAGTTTCAGCTCAAAATGGTCATGTACATCACGCATGCCATGACGTACTCACACTACAACCCATTTGCCTACATGTTGGCATTGGAAAGTTGGGCAGAAACGGCACCAGAGCAGCATCGCCCTCAAATTTACCAAGTGGAATCATTCATTGAAACGGCTCAGCAAGCCGAACACGTTTGGAAGTTTGTGGTGGAAGGTAGCCAAGACTCAGTAGACCGATTAATGCAACACCCATGGATAGAAGAGAACTTCAACGGTGAGCGTTCTTGGTCAAACCGAATCGACTTTGCTGCAAAAGGTAACAGTAAGGGCCTACGCCTTGCTGAATACATCGCAGAACTCGGTTATCACGCCGATGACGTGATTGCCGTCGGTGATAACCACAACGACATATCCATGCTCAAGTACGCCGGGTTAGGCGTAGCGATGCTCAATGCTGATGACATCGTCAAGTCACACGTTCAACGCGTGTGCTCAACAGATAACAACCATGATGGCTTAGCCCGTCTAATACGTGAACAAATTAAAGGATAACAACATGACTAAACCAATGATTCAGATCGCCCTAGACCAAACAAATCTTCCTGCTGCCATTGAAGTGGCAAACAACGTTGAAAGCTTCGTTGATGTGATTGAAGTGGGCACTATTTTGGCGTTTGCAGAAGGGATGACGGCGGTTTCTACGCTTCGTAAGAATCACCCAGGCCATATCCTTGTATGCGATATGAAAACCACCGATGGCGGTGCTATTTTGGCTCGTATGGCATTCGAAGCGGGCGCTGATTGGATTACCGTTTCTGCTGCTGCACACATCGCAACCATTGGTGCATGCAAGAAAGTTGCTGATGAATTTAATGGTGAAATTCAAATCGAAATCTACGGTAATTGGACAATGGACGACGCTCAATCTTGGGTCGACCTAGGTATTTCACAAGCGATTTACCACCGTTCTCGTGACGCTGAATTAGCCGGTGTGGGCTGGACTGAAGAAGATCTCGTGAAGATGCGTGCATTGTCTGAAATGGGCGTCGAGCTTTCTATCACAGGTGGCATCGTGCCTGAAGACCTTTACCTATTTGAAGGCATTAAAGCGAAAACCTTTATCGCAGGCCGTGCACTTGCAGGCGACAAAGGTAAAGAGACAGCAGAAGCGCTAAAAGCTCAGATCGATCGCTACTGGAACTAGGAGGCGTTATGTATCAAAACTTGTTACGCCACCGTGTTGGGCTTTATGAGAAGGCTCTACCTAACGAACTCAGCTGGGAAGATAAACTTAAGCAAACCAAAGAACTCGGCTTTGATTTTCTTGAGATATCGGTAGACGAATCAGACGAGCGTCGCAGCCGACTAGATTGGAATGACGAAGAAGTTTATGCCTTACGTCGTCTTTGTGAAAAGCACGGCGTACCGCTGCAATCCATGTGTTTAAGCGCGCATCGTAAGTTCCCATTTGGATCTGCTTATCCTGCGATTCGAGAACAAGCGGTTATCCATATGGAGAAAGCGATCTCGTTGGCTTATAAGTTAGGTATTCGTACCATCCAACTGGCTGGGTATGACGTTTACTACGAGCCAGCGGATAAGGTGACTCACCAGAGGTTCATTGAAGGCATGAAGCTTTCGGCGCAGTTGGCGGAAAGATCAGGGGTAATGCTCGCTGTGGAAATCATGGATACCGATTACTTGAACTCTTTGAGTAAGTTTGAAGTACTGAGTCGCGAAGTCAATTCACCGTATTTCACGGCGTATCCGGATGTGGGCAATATTTCTGGTTGGAATTACGACATAGTGACTGAACTAAAACTGAGTAAGCCTCATATCACTCAGATCCACCTCAAAGACACTTATAAAGTGACTGACGAGTACAAAGGGCAGTTTCGAGACTTAGTGATTGGTGATGGCGAAGTTGACTTCAATGCAATTTTTGAAACGTTGAAAGAGACTGAGTGCGTTGTACCACTCGTGATCGAGATGTGGGCTCAAGATGAACGCTGGAAAGAGAATATACTGACGGCACAAAAACGTTTGAATGAAGTTTGTGTGCAAACGGGTATTCCGAGATTGTTTGACCACTAGCGCTACTTAGAATGCTTAACCAGTTTCTCTTTGCGTTCTCCATGCTCCTAACGAAAAGAGAAAATGCAGCATATTGCCCCCAATATGCTGCATTTTTATATCAACTCGGCACTTTAAGCTATTTAGAGCAGCAGAAGTGATGTCAATTTCGCAATAGCTACAGTGTTTAAACAGCAATCGTCACATGATCACGGCCCACTTCAGCCATCTGAATCAGGTAGTCCGTGTGGTACTTTTTCTTGATGGTGATTTGGCTACCGATTTCAGCAACAATCTTTACCACTTCCAACGCATCAGAAGGATGCAATGAAGAGTCTTTTGAAATTTCGATATTAACGCCTAAATTTGCCAATTTGATGATGTCGCTAGAATGCATGGTCGTGTCCAAGGTATTTGATTTTCGTGGACTATATCATCTTCAATTTATGCAACTCTACTCTGCCCAGCCTAAAATTTCGGTCGATGCTCTCAATCTATGATTCCAATATGTAAGTAGTCGATCTAACTCACAAATTGCGGGTATCAATAACCTCAATGTGAGGGTGACGCTATGTGCTTAGTATTTACTTTATATACTGCCCCTATTAAGTGATTAGCTTGCTGATCTTCAATAGGGGCATTTTTGGGTCGGGCACTCATCAAACCTAATATTCTTTTGGATCTCTCAGTATGAAAATTGTTATTGCACCAGACTCGTTTAAAGGATCTTTATCGGCTGTATCGGTGGCGGCGTGTATTGAAAAGGGCTTTCGTAAAATCTTCCCTGACGCTGACTACGTGACCTTACCTTTGGCTGATGGGGGTGAAGGTACGGTAGATGTATTACTGCAAGGCTTAGCAGGGCAAAAGCGAACACATCAAGTTGAAGGGCCGTTGGGCGCATTGGTTAATGCTGAATGGGCGATGTTAGAACCATCGGAGTATAACCAGAACAAAACGGCATTGATTGAAATAGCTGCAGCATCGGGCTTGGATTTATTGAAACCAGAGCAGCGTGATCCGTTGATTGCTTCTTCATTTGGCACAGGGCAATTGATTTTGGAAGCGATAGAGCAGGGTGCTCAAACCATCATTCTTGGATTGGGTGGCAGTGCGACTAACGATGGCGGTGCAGGTATTGTTCAAGCTCTAGGTGGGCGCTTGTTAGATAGCAAAGTGCAAGATGATGATGGACAAGAGCTTAACCGAGGTGGTGCTGCACTTGCAGAACTCGAATCAATAGATCTTACCGGCTTAGATTCGCGCTGTGCTGATATCGAGTTAATTGTGGCATGCGATGTTGATAATCCACTGTGTGGTGACAACGGTGCTAGCCACGTATTCGGCCCACAAAAAGGGGCGACACCCGAACAAGTCTTGATGCTTGATAAGGCGCTAGCGAATTTTGCTCAAATCGCTGAATCGCAAGGTTGTGTTGGTGGTGATGATCCTGTTCACAAGCGCGTGGGTTATGGTGCGGCTGGTGGCACACCGATGGGGCTTGGTTTGCTGTTAAATATGCAAATCAAACCTGGTATTGAGATGGTGCTGGATGTTTTACAAGCCGATGACGTGTTGAAAGGTGCCGACCTTGTGATTACTGGCGAAGGGCAAATGGACAACCAAACTCTGCAAGGCAAAACACCTTACGGAATTGCTAAACGTGCGAGTTTACAAGGTATTCCAACCATAGGTATTGCTGGCTCATTGGGAACTGAAGTAGAAGCTCTTTATGGAGAAATGAGCAGCTTGTTTGGTACGGTACGTTCTCCTCAGTCACTTGACCAAGTTCTGCAGGAGGCGGAAAACAATCTGACAAGAACGGCTAGGAATATTGCAGCGACGCTTAAACTAGGAAGGAAAATACTCGATTAGTCAGTGCCTTAGAATATGATTCCTAAATCAGTCGTTTAATAGGTTTTATAGATTATAACGATAAATAGAAACGATTATATTTTATGCCATTAGAGGTCTATTCTATATCCATAGTATTTTAGGGGCTTTTGAAAGGAAGCCAGTATAAATATCAAGGTGCACTCACTATTGCTGCATCTTTGGACCTTAAGGAATAGATCATGAGTAAAAAACTAACTACAGCTGCGGGTTGTCCTGTTGCTCATAACCAGAATGTTCAAACTGCGGGTAAACGCGGTCCTCAACTTCTTCAAGATGTTTGGTTTTTAGAAAAGATGGCGCATTTTGACCGCGAAGTCATTCCAGAACGTCGTATGCACGCGAAAGGTTCAGGCGCTTACGGTACATTTACTGTTACGCACGACATTACCAAATACACCAAGGCAAAACTGTTTTCTGAAATAGGCAAAAAGACCGACCTGTTTGCACGTTTTACTACGGTTGCCGGTGAGCGCGGCGCCGCTGATGCTGAGCGTGATATCCGTGGCTTTGCATTGAAATTTTATACTGAAGAAGGCAACTGGGACATGGTGGGTAACAACACGCCAGTATTCTTCCTTCGTGATCCTCTTAAGTTCCCAGATCTAAACCATGCAGTTAAGCGTGACCCGCGCACCAATATGCGCAGCGCGAAGAATAACTGGGATTTCTGGACCTCTCTACCTGAAGCACTTCACCAAATCACCATCGTAATGAGTGACCGTGGTATTCCTGCTACGTATCGCCACATGCACGGTTTTGGTAGCCACACGTTCAGCTTTATTAACGCAGACAACGAGCGTTTCTGGGTAAAATTCCACTTCAAATCTCAGCAAGGTATTAAGAACTTATCTGATGCAGAAGCCGGACAATTGATCGGTAATGATCGTGAAAGTCACCAGCGTGATCTGCTAGACAGCATTGATAACCAAGACTTCCCTAAATGGACGCTGAAAGTACAAGTGATGCCAGAAGCGGATGCAGCTAAAGTATCTTACAACCCGTTCGATCTAACTAAGATCTGGCCTCATGCAGATTATCCGTTGATTGAAGTGGGTGAGTTCGAGCTAAACCGTAACCCACAAAACTTCTTCGCTGAAGTAGAGCAGTCGGCATTCAACCCGGCGAACGTGGTTCCGGGTATTAGTTTCTCGCCAGACAAGATGCTGCAAGGTCGTTTGTTTGCTTATGGTGATGCGCAGCGTTACCGTTTGGGTGTTAACCATCAGCATATCCCAGTGAACGCACCTCGTTGCCCTGTACACAGCTACCACCGTGATGGTGCGATGCGTGTTGATGGTAACTTTGGTAGCACATTGGGTTATGAGCCAAACAACGAAGGTCAATGGGCTGAGCAACCAGATTTCGCTGAACCAGCATTGAACCTCGAT
Organism: Vibrio sp. G-C-1; assembly: GCF_021728015.1. Lineage (NCBI taxonomy): Bacteria > Pseudomonadati > Pseudomonadota > Gammaproteobacteria > Vibrionales > Vibrionaceae > Vibrio > Vibrio sp. G-C-1. The sequence continues at coordinate 42,341 of NZ_JAKKCR010000023.1, forward strand.
GGTGCTGCAGCGCACTGGGATCACCGTGAAGATGAAGATTACTTCTCGCAACCGGGTGACTTGTTCCGCCTAATGACACCAGAGAAGCAAGCTATTCTGTTTGATAACACTGTTCGTAACCTAGGCGGCGTGCCAAAAGAGATTCAACTGCGTCACCTAAGACACTGTTACAAAGCCGATCCTGCATACGGTGAAGGCATTGGTAAACTGCTTGAAATCGACGTGAGCGAATTTAAGTCGTAATCAATAAACTCGTTTAAATAGTTGAAAGGCCGTTGAGTGAATCACTCAGCGGCCTTTTTTGATCATGCGAGTATTAGTTGGCCTCTATTCGCGATCCATGTGAGTAGTGCGAATTCCCTGAAGTTCAGCCCCCATTTCTACTGATAGTTTTTACCTATCGAATTGATAAACATATCCCATTATCTTTATAAGATGGACGGGATTATCCTACGGCTATCAGTTTATAAAGTAATAGAGTTTGAGATGAGTAAAAGCGCATTAATTGTTGAAGGTGGGGCAATGAGAGGCATCTTCGCAGCCGGAGTGTTGGACGCCTTTATGCAAGACGATTTCCGTCCCTATGATTTTGCTATTGGCGTATCTGCGGGCGTGTCGAACCTTGTTGGTTACTTATCTCAAGCGCCAAAGCGCAGCTATAACGTGATTACTACCATGGCGACCGACAAAACCTTCTTTAATCCAACTCGCTTTGCCAAAGGCGGTAACTTGGTGGACGTGAAGTGGCTGTGGGATGAGTCTAACCAACGTTACCCACTCGATTGTGGTGAGCTGTTTTCAAGTATCCCACTCATTGCAGCTGTAACAAACGTCGATACAGGCAGTGCAGACTACTACCATATCAAGCCTGAAAACCTCTCTAACGTGGTGGAAGCGACAACCGCTTTACCTATCGCTTATCGTGAAACGCCGTGCTTCTCTGGTGGTTGTTATACCGATGGTGGTGTAGCCGATTCAATTCCGGTTCGTGAAGCCTATCGTCGCGGCGCACGAGACATTACCGTGATTCTTTCTCATCCTTTGAGTTACCGAATGAAGCCTCAAAAGCATCAATGGATGCTAAAAAAACTGTTAAAGAAATTCCCCAATATTGCGGAGTCGATGGCGGTACGTGCTGAAAACTATAACCAGTCTTTGGAGTTCATTCGTAACCCTCCCAAAGATGCGACCATCAAGGTGATTGCGCCGCCAGAAGCGTTTGCAGTTAAGCGACTCACTATGGATCAAACTGTTTTGGATACAGGTTATCAAATGGGTGTGAACGCTGGCGCAGAGCATCTGGCCATTCGTAAAGGCGTTTATGGTTTGGATACCGAGGATTGTCATTTCTGCGTCTAGTATTTCTTTTTGATAATTGCATAAACCAAAGCCACGCTGTTCATTAAGAACTGAAGTGACCCCGTAAAGTTGGACATTTCTGTTAAGCGGCTTTCAAGGCCTGAGTTCGATATTCTATCGGAGTCAGGCCTTTTAGTTTCACTTTTATACGTTTGGTATTGTAGTACTCGATGTATTC
>NZ_JAKKCR010000024.1:0-36890 GCF_021728015.1 Vibrio sp. G-C-1
TTGTATTGGTCACTCAGTTCATTGAAATCAAGTTTGTTACCGAAGTAACTGCCATTCCTAAGAATGACGTTTTGATATTCATCAACGAGTGCCCACACAGATTGATAGGTTTAAATTGTTAAAGAGCTTCACTTGTTGAGCGTTCCTTTTAAGCAAGGAGCCTCTCGAAGTGGACGGCCATTCTAGCGAATTAACATTCAGTGTCAAACACTTTTTGAAAATTAATTTTTTGTCGCTTTCCGTCTGACTGATTGTTGCTGAAGCCTTGTGGCGTCTGCCGTCTCAGTGGTGTCGCATTATAGGGAACCCACTCAGCTTAGCAACTACTTTTTCATAAAAAATGAATAAATAGGGGTTAACTGCCTAATAGTTCACCTAAACAGAAAAAAGAGAACATTTCTGCTCTCTTTTCGTTCAAAATCCAAAAGAATTCTTAGATAAATGCGTAAGCATCTGCGTACATATGGTCACGCTTTGCTTCTTTATTCTGAGTAAACATGTCTCTTGCAGCGCCTGCCATTTCGAAACGACCCGCAATGTAGATATCGAAATCAGCTAATGATTCGAAACTTTGCGTGATTGCTTCTAATACATTACCCGTTTGGCCGTGCCAAACTTCAGGTGCTTCTTCTACTACTGGTACAAAATGCACATTGCTGTGTTTTGCTGCAATGTCGACAAGCTCTTCTTTCGCATACAGCTGACACTCATCTTTTGCACCCCAGTATAGATGAATCTCTTTTTTACTGTTCTGCGCGATGCAGTGATCGAGAATAGAGCGCACGTAGCTAAAGCCAGTACCACCAGCAATTAGTAACAGAGGACGATCGCTTTCTTCTTTAACCCACGCATCACCGTGCGGAGCATCAATAGCTATATCGCCATCTTCAGCTTGCGCTTTCTTCATTGCCTCAACGACTTCTGAAGCGTAAGCATTGTGCTCAGCTGCACCAATGTGTAACTCAAGCTCGCCTTCATGGCGACAAGGGCTGCTTGCAATCGAAAATGGACGCTTATCTTTCTCGCCCATTTCAACCATCAGATATTGGCCCGCTTTAAAAGCGACCGGTGTTTCTGGGTGAAGTAGGATTTGGTAAGTATTACAAGCCAAAGGCTCGATAGACTTCACTTTACATTTAATAGTCATGTTCTTCCTCTTACTAACCCTTAATCGGCAAAGGTTAGAACTAAATTACTTTCTGCAAATGCTTGGCAAGCAAAAATCCAGCCTTGTTGCTGCTCTTTCTCTGTGAGCATGGGTTCAAGATGGTAACTCACTTGCCCTTCTAATTTTCTGCACATACACATCGCGCATGCGCCGACTTGGCAACGGTTTGGGAAATAGATATCGCTGTTGAGCGCAGCATCCAAGACCGTTTGCCCTTTTTCTACGGTAAAACTGATGTTTTCTGGGTATAAGACTACTTGGTAGCTCATGAAATTCCTAGCTGTTCCCAGATGCTATCAATCTTTTTAACGACATCAGGATCTTTTGTGATTGGAACACCCCACTCACGCAGGCATTCGCCTTCCCACTTATTGGTCGCATCTAGACCCATTTTTGAGTGTCCTGTTTCATTCTGTAGGAACAACGTATCTCTAGCCGGATCCATTCTTGTGGTCACCGCCCAAATAATGTCATTCCAATCACTCACGTTGACATCGCCATCACACACGATAACAAACTTGTTCTCATCAAATTGAGACCAAACCGCTTCCATGATTTTCTTACCATTACCGGCAGCTTGCTTATCAATAGACACCACAACCATGCTGGCATTGTCGTTTTGCAGGTGAATATCAATAATTTCAGGTTGAGTCTTGGTTAACTCAGCTAAGCTGCCCTCTATATGTTCACTATTTACAGGTGCTGATTCGATATCTGGCGATAGTGCTAACTCGGCATCCCACTTCTTAGTGATGTCTAAGCCCATCTTAGAGCCTAACCCAACCACAGGTGATGCAAAATCCAATGAATCGATTGGCGTGTGCTCTATCATCAAGCTATCACGTGACGGATCCATATGTTCACACATAGAAGCGGTCACTTGAGACCAGTCTCGTGCATTCACATCTTCATCGCACACCAATACAAACTTGGTGTACATGAATTGGCGTAAGAAAGACCATACACCCATCATCACTCGCTTAGCGTGACCTGGGTATTGCTTCTTCATGGTTACTACTGCCATTCGGTATGAACAACCTTCAGGTGGTAGATAGAAATCTTCAATCTCTGGGAACTGCTTTTGAAGAATAGGAACAAACACTTCATTTAACGCAACACCCAATACCGCAGGCTCATCAGGTGGACGGCCAGTATAGGTGCTGTGATAGATAGGGTTTTCGCGCATGGTTACATGAGTAACAGTGAACACATGGTGCTTTTCTTTCTCGTTGTAGTAACCAGTATGATCTCCGTAAGGCCCTTCGTCCGCGAACTCATTCGGGTCGATGTAACCTTCCATCACGATTTCCGCACTTGCAGGAACGTCTAAATCATTGCTGATTGATTTAACAACCTCAGTTTTACTACCACGTAGTAAACCTGCAAATGCGTATTCCGATAAAGTATCCGGCACTGGCGTAACCGCACCAAGAATGGTGGCTGGATCTGCTCCAAACGCTACAGAGACTGGGAATGGTTTGCCTGGGTTAGTTTCCATCCAATCACGCAGATCAAGCGCTCCACCACGGTGGGCTAACCAACGCATAATGACTTTATTCTTGCCGATTTTTTGCTGGCGATAGATGCCTAAGTTTTGGCGTTTCTTATTAGGACCGCGAGTAACCGTTAATCCCCATGTTAGCAATGGCGCGACATCGTCGGCCCAACAGCTCATCACGGGGATTTTATCTAGGTCGACGTCATCACCCTGCCATATCACTTGTTGGCATGCCGCTTTACGAAGACGTTTAGCTGGCATATTTAAGACCTGCTTAAACACCGGCAGTTTATCAAGAGCATCTTTAAAGCCTTTTGGTGGCTCAGGTTCCTTTAGGTAAGCTAACAACTTACCCACTTCACGCAGTTCTTTCACTTCCTGACGACCCATACCAATAGCCACACGATTAGGTGTACCAAATAGATTGGTTAAAACAGGCATGTCATAGCCTATTGGATTTTCAAATAAAAGAGCCGGGCCACCAGCACGTAGAGTACGGTCGCTAATCTCGGTCATTTCATAGTCTGGATCGACTGGGTGAGAAATGCGTTTCAACTGACCAATACTTTCAAGATGGTCGATAAAATCACGTAAATCTTTAAAACTCATAGGACTTCTACATGCTGATTATTCTGCGCTCAGTATATCAAAAAGGGTGACGCTGAGATCCCCCTTTTTAGTGTGGTTATTGAGAGACAAAATCCACTTTACGGTAATGCTTGCTCGATCAAAGAGCTCTTCACCTGAGGGTTATCATTGACAAGATCTTGCAACCATCGCGTATGACCTTGTTTGGCTAATTCACGGGCGACTAATGGCGCTTCATCGGCAATCGCCATCCTAGAGACAAGAAACTCCTTCACCTCTTCTGATAGCGGGTTAACCTTGGTAAGCAAAGTAATCGCTTCATCTTTCAAACGAGGGTTCTTAGTCGCAGCCATTACTTGTTCAAGTGCGAACGCTTGTTTGGTTTCAGCAAGGCGGACTAGCTCAGCTTGGCTATGATAATCGGCCTTCATTCGCCATAGAATCTTGTAGACCTCTGGGTCTTCGCTCACTTGCGCTAATCGAACCACCACCTCAGTAGAAGGTAGCCAGCTAACAATCGAGGAGGCCGTGAGTTGCTTAGTCAGATAATCAACCGCTTCAGGAGACAAACTGTCTAGCTCTCTGATTAACAATGCTTCTCGTGTTTGAACTTGATGCTCAGATCCAGATAACCACTCTTTTAGGTCGAGTTCTTGTTTCTCTGCATCTAACACAAACACCAGCGTCTTCTGGTCTTGGCGCCACTGTTTGATGAGCCGGTTGGCAATCGAAGGGTAATTAAAGGCAGGTACCGTAAACTCATAACCATCTCCACGCTCTAAAACTTGGTAAGTTGGCGTGATAGCGAGTTGCTGCTCAATGAAGATAGACATCTTGGGGGTGAGGACAATTTTTTGCTGTTCGAGCTTCTTCAAGAGTTGGTAACGAGCCACTTCTTGTTGGGGAAATGTCAGACGCTCAAGCGCGAAGCGCAGCGAATTAACTTCGTCACGTACGACAAATTCGAGTAATTCAGCAGTTTTCAGTTTTACTTGATCATTCTCAAGCCAAGACTCTACTGTAATTGGAGACATCTCGGTGGCATAGCTCATACCGACCGGGGAAAGTAACAGTGAAGTAGACAGGAGTAATGATGACAACAGTCCATGTTGCATTTTAACTTCCTTTTAACACTTTTGCTCATTCTGCAAGCTGTCGCTATAAAATGCAAATAAAAAGCGCCACCCGAAGGCAGCGCTTTTTAATAACTATCAGCTAATCAAGACTACTGACGACGCATTGCGTCAAAGAACTCATCGTTCGTTTTAGTCATTGCTAACTTATCGATAAGGAATTCCATTGCATCAGTTTCGCCCATAGGGTGAACAATCTTACGCAGGATCCACATCTTCTGTAGTTCATCGCTCTTAGTAAGAAGCTCTTCACGACGAGTACCAGAGCGGTTGAAATCAATCGCTGGGAATACGCGCTTTTCAGCAATCTTACGGTTAAGGTGCAGTTCCATGTTACCTGTACCTTTGAATTCTTCGTAGATTACTTCATCCATCTTAGAACCAGTATCAACCAGTGCAGTTGCGATGATAGTTAAGCTACCGCCTTCTTCTACGTTACGTGCCGCACCGAAGAAACGCTTTGGACGATGTAGAGCATTCGCATCAACACCACCAGTAAGAACTTTACCTGATGAAGGAATAACAGTGTTGTAAGCACGAGCTAGACGAGTGATTGAGTCCAGTAGGATAACCACATCTTTCTTGTGTTCAACAAGACGCTTCGCCTTCTCGATTACCATTTCTGCTACTTGTACGTGGCGAGATGCTGGCTCATCGAAAGTCGATGCGATTACTTCGCCTTTAACTAGGCGCTGCATTTCTGTTACTTCTTCTGGACGCTCATCGATAAGTAGAACCATTAGTTCACACTCAGGATGGTTGCGTGCAATGCTTTGTGCAATATTTTGCAGAAGCATTGTTTTACCTGCTTTAGGCGGAGCAACAATCAGACCACGCTGGCCTTTACCTATAGGTGAAGCAAGGTCAAGAATTCGAGCTGTGATATCTTCAGTCGCACCATTACCCGCTTCCATCACCATACGTTCGTTGGCGTGAAGAGGAGTCAGGTTTTCAAAAAGGATTTTGTTACGAGCGTTGTCTGGCTTGTCGTAGTTAACCGTGTTTACTTTAAGCAGTGCAAAGTAACGTTCGCCATCTTTAGGTGGACGGATTTTACCGCCAATCGAGTCACCGGTGCGAAGGTTAAAACGACGAATCTGGCTTGGTGATACGTAAATATCATCTGGCCCAGCAAGGTACGAACTGTCGCCGCTACGCAGGAAACCAAAACCGTCTTGAAGAATTTCTAGAACACCATCACCAAAGATGTCTTCACCACTTTTTGCATGCGCTTTAAGGATGGAGAAGATAATGTCTTGTTTTCTTAGGCGAGCTTGATTTTCAAGACCTAGGCTTTCGCTAAGTTTAACAAGTTCAGACACAGGTCTGTTCTTCAGTTCAGTAAGATTCATAGTGGTGGAAGTTTGTTTAGTCAAAATAGGATCTGTTTTCTTAAGTTAAGAAGGAGTTGGTCACAGGATCGACCAAGAAGAGAAATTCGTTCAATTAACGTGCGATAAATTAGCACTAAAACTAAGACTAGTCCATAGCTTAGAAAAAACAAAACCGCGCATTTGTTAACTGCGCGGTTTCTTTTCAAAGGCTCACCTAATTAAAGGTTAGCGTCTAGGAACTCTTTAAGTTGAGTTTTAGACAATGCACCAACTTTAGTTGCTGCTACGCCGCCATCTTTGAAAAGAAGCAGCGTTGGAATGCCACGAATACCAAATTTTGGTGGAGTTCCAGCATTTTGGTCGATATTTAATTTACCGATTGTGAGCTTGCCTTCGTACTCGTTTGCGATTTCATCAAGAATCGGCGCAATCATTTTACATGGACCACACCATTCTGCCCAAAAATCAACAAGAACAGGGCCTGCAGCATTGATTACATCGTTATCAAAACCGTCATCAGTTAGCTGCAAAATCTTATCACTCATCTTCCACTCCAATGTATTTTTTAGAACTGGTTGGATGATAACCAGTAAATAGATGCCCTATTGGAATGTATTTACTTTCGTATTGCAAGCTTAAGCTGATATTCTATAGCAATGAAAAAGACGCATATCACAGAGCAAAAGTTCGCCGACTTGGATTTACTTCCTCAAGTCATTGAAGGATTGGAGAAAAAAGGGTTCGATTATTGTACCCCTATCCAAGCCTTGGCGCTCCCGGTACTGCTCACCGGCCAAGACATTGCAGGCCAGGCCCAAACGGGTACTGGTAAAACGCTTGCGTTTCTAACTGCTACTTTTAACCACCTGCTAAAAACACCTGAGCATGAAGGGCGTAAGCCTAACCAGCCACGTGCAATTATTATGGCACCAACGCGTGAACTCGCGATTCAGATCTACAACGATGCTGACTCTCTGGTTGAAAGCACGGGTATCAAAGCAGCACTCGCTTACGGTGGCGAAAGCTACGACAAGCAACTAGGTAAAATCGAAGAAGGCGCAGATATCTTAATTGGTACGACTGGCCGCATCATCGATTTCTACAAGCAAAAGGTATTTAACCTTAACCACATTCAAGCGGTTGTGCTTGATGAAGCCGATCGTATGTTTGATCTGGGCTTTATTAAAGACATTCGCTTCTTGTTCCGCCGTATGCCTGAGCCAAAAGATCGCCTGAACATGCTGTTCTCTGCGACGCTGTCTTACCGCGTACAAGAGCTAGCGTTCGAGCACATGCACAACCCAGAGCACGTGGTTGTTGAGCCTGAGCGTAAAACAGGTCACCGCATTCAAGAAGAGCTGTTCTACCCTTCTAACGAACATAAGATGGCTCTTCTGCAAACGTTAATCGAAGAAGAATGGCCAGATCGCGCAATCATCTTCGCTAACACGAAGCACAAATGTGAATCAGTTTGGGGCCACTTGGCTGCCGATGGTCACCGTGTAGGCCTGCTAACTGGCGATGTTCCTCAGAAGAAACGTGAAAAAATTCTTGAGCAGTTCACCAAAGGTGATGTTGACCTTCTTGTCGCAACCGATGTTGCAGCACGTGGCCTACACATTCCTCAAGTAACACACGTATTCAACTTTGACCTGCCAGACGATTGCGAAGATTACGTTCACCGTATCGGTCGTACAGGTCGTGCTGGTGAAAGCGGTCACTCGATCAGCTTTGCTTGTGAAGATTACGCAATCAACTTGCCACCAATCGAAGAATACATTGAGCATGCTATCCCAATGTCTGACTACGATGCTTCTGCACTATTAGAAGATCTGCCAGCACCGATGCGCTTACGTACACGTAACCCGCAACAACGCCGCTCAAACAACAATGGCCCACGCAACGGTAACCGTAAACCAAACCAGAACCGTCGCCCACGCCAACCGCGTCATAACAAGGAAGCTTAGTCGCTTATGAGTCAAACAGTGTCACCCCCGCTTTATGCTGCAATCGACCTCGGGTCGAACAGTTTTCATATGCTCGTTGTGCGTCACATCGATGGCAGCGTACAAACTATGGCTAAGATTAAGCGTAAAGTGCGTTTAGCAGCAGGCTTAAATGAAAATAATGCGCTTAGTACAGAAGCTATGCAGCGCGGTTGGGACTGTTTGAGTCTCTTTGCAGAGCGACTGCAAGATATTCCGAAAGAAAATATCCGCATTGTGGGTACAGCGACCCTACGTACCGCTATCAATGTGGATATATTTCTAGAGAAAGCGAACCAGATCCTTGGTTACGACATCAATGTTATCTCTGGTGAAGAAGAAGCTGCGACTATCTATAAAGGCGTAGCACACACTTCTGGTGGCAGCGGCCGCCGACTGGTCGTTGATATTGGTGGCGCAAGCACCGAAATGATCATAGGTGAAGGCTTCTCAGCGAAAGCACTAACTAGCCTGAAGATGGGCTGTGTTACCTGGCTTGAGCGCCACTTTAAAGATCGCCAATTAACCGCAACCAACTTTAACAATGCCATTGAAGCGGCTAAGTCTACGTTGGCTCCTATCCTAGATAGCTACACTGATATCGGATGGGATGTGTGTGTTGGTGCCAGTGGTACCGTTCAAGCACTGCAAGAAATCATGTTGGCGCAAGGCATGGATGAAGTCATTACTCATGCCAAGCTTAAGCGTTTACAGAAACAAGCTATGATTACCGAGCGCTTGGAAGAGCTAGAAATAGAAGGATTGACCCTAGAGCGTGCATTAGTGTTCCCAAGTGGCCTTTCTATTCTTATCGCTATTTTTGAGCTACTTGAAATAGATTCAATGACACTCGCAGGCGGCGCACTCCGTGAAGGCCTAGCCTACGAGATGGTGGATGAACTTCGCCAAGAAGATATTCGTGCGCGTACCATCAAGAGCGTGCAATCACGTTACCAAATGGACGTAAGCTACGGTGAACAAGTTGCTGTCGTCGCACAAACTCTGTTAGAGCAAGCGGGCGCCGAAGAGTGGGTTTCAGAACCTCAAGCTGGCGTGCTATTGCAAACCGCAGCTAAGCTTCATGAGATTGGTTTAACCATCGATTTCAAAAAAGGCGGCGAGCACAGCGCTTACCTACTGCAGAACTTAGACCTGCCAGGCTTTACTCGAGCGCAAAAGCACTACTTGGGTGAGTTAACACGTCGCTACCGTGAACAGTTAACCTCATTGCCAGAGCAACATGCAATCTCAGGCACCAGCAGCAAGCGTATTTTACGAATTCTGCGTTTAGCTATTTTGCTGACCCACCGTCGCAATCCAGCGCTAGAGCCTGAGTTTAAGCTTGCAACCGATGGTAACAACCTGACCTTAACGCTTTCTAAGCAATGGCTAGCAGACAACCCGCTGACCGCTGCTGAGCTAGAGATCGAGTCGAATAGACAAACCGATATTGGCTGGCCATTGAATATTGAATGCCTCTGATATTAATATCTGACGCTAGAAATTAAAAAAGCCCAAGTTAGTAGACTAACTTGGGCTTTTTCTTATCGCTGCATTAATGCTTTGTGTTACAAATCTCAAACTTAAGCGTTAACACCTGTCGCTTTAAAATCAGGGTTCACTGCGGTTAACTTCTTAACCACGTAATTAAGAAGCACACCGTACATAGGCACGAACAAACCTAAGCTGATGATAAGCTTGAATCCGTAGTCGACCAACGCAATCTCAGTCCAGTGCTCAGCCATGAATGGATCTGGGCTTTGGTAGAAGGCAATCGCAAAGAACGCGATGGTATCAATGGCATTACCAAAAAGTGTCGAACACGTTGGCGCAACCCACCATTGCTTCATTTGGCGTAAGCGGTTGAACACATGCACATCCAAGATCTGACCGAGCAAATAAGCCATGAAGCTTGCCGCTGCGATGCGTGCAACAAACAGGTTGAACTCGCCTAGTTGGCTAAAGCCTTGGAATGAACCTTCAAAGAACACCACAGACAATAAATAAGAAACGGCCAGTGCAGGCAACATCACTAAGAAAATGATTTTACGAGCAAGCTGCGCGCCAAAAATGCGTACTGTGAGGTCGGTCGCTAGGAAGATAAACGGGAAAGTGAAAGCACCCCAAGTGGTGTGCATACCGAAGACGGTAAAAGGTAGCTGAACCAAATAGTTGCTTGACGCAATAATGATCAAATGGAACAAAACTAATAGTGCTAGGGCTTTGCGCTGTTGCGCAGGGGTAAAGTTACTCATGCTGTACCTTTTTAGTTTGGTTTGGGGGTGAGGGAACCCAAATCGAGTCATTTCTTCGAATAATCCAAGAAAGCTCTTACCAATAATGTGAATTAAAAATGTTTCTATAATTTGCTCTATTGAGCGGCGGGCGATTATACATTAATCAATATTAGCTGCAACGGTGAGAACAGACGCAATCGTTTATCCTCACTTTTATTGGTGAATGACGCTAGAATCTCTGTTTTTTAAAGCTATGTTTTTAGAAGCTATGCTAAACGTTAGAAACCATGCTTGAAGTTAGAAGCCGTGCTAAAAGTTAGAAGCCGCGCTTGAAAAGCGTCGCGAGATAATCGAACTCTTCTCGGCTTTCTTCAGCGTTTAGCGACTCAAACCAGATTGATTCACTGTAATGCTCAGACTTTAAAAACATTCGACAATCTTCAAAATCAATCAACCAAGAGTGCATATCGGCGTCCCATTGTTTTTCAACAACAGACGCTGACAGTAACGCCACCAGCTTTTCACCTAACACTTCGTAAGAATCAAAATCAAAACTTGGAGACGTAATCAATAAACGTCCTTCCTCAGCCAAATACTCTCTTAAGCCAAATTCTGTTGGTGTTGTCATGTCCCTATCAACCTTATTCTTTTTCTATGAGCTAATGGTTTTTATAAGCTAAACACTTCTGAAAACTAGCAATTAGCCGTGTGTAGTGATGTGTTCTTGAATCAAATCTAAGAATGGATCAGCGTACTTATCCAGTTTGCGTTGACCAACGCCATTCACTGCCAGCATCTCGCCATAAGATGTGGGTAGGATTTCAGCCATATCAATCAGCGTCGCGTCACTGAATACCACATAAGGTGGTAAGCCATCTTCATCTGCAATCGACTTACGCAGCTTTCGCAGTTTCGCAAACAGCTTCTTATCGTAGTTCTTACTGCTCAGCTTGTCGGACTTCGCATTACGCACCGCGGTATCTAAACGAGGAACAGCCAACTCCAAAGACATCTCACCACGCAGTAACGGGCGGGCTTCTTCTGTTAACTGTAATGTCGAGTTACGAGTGATGTTTTGGAACAACAAACCTTTGTGAATCAGCTGACGGAAGATACTGATCCAGTAATCGTGGCTGTGATCGCGGCCAATACCGTAAGTAGACAACTTATCGTGACCATTATCGCGCACACGGATGTTCTGCATGCCACGCATCACTTCCACCACGTAGCCCATACCAAACGACTGATTGACACGGTACACACAAGACAATGCCTTCTGCGCTTCTTTAGTCGCATCAAAATGCTTAGGTGGATCGAGGCAGATATCGCAGTTGCCACATTGCTTCTCGCGATATTCGCCAAAATAGTTCAATAGAACCTGACGACGACAGGTTTGCGCTTCGGCAAAGGCACTCATCGCGTTCAGCTTGTGCATCTCAACTTGTTTCTGTGGGCCTTCTTCTTTCTCATCCAGCATGCGACGAAGCCAACCCATATCAGCCGGGTCAAACAGCATCATCGCTTCAGCAGGTAAACCATCACGACCCGCACGGCCAGTCTCTTGATAGTAAGATTCGATATTGCGTGGAATATCAAAGTGCACCACAAAGCGCACGTTGGGTTTATTGATACCCATACCGAAGGCCACAGTCGCTACCACGATCTGAATATCATCACGTTGGAAAGCTTCTTGAACGTAAGCACGTTCGTCGGTATCCATGCCAGCATGGTAACCCGCAGCGCGAATACCGTTATTGCACAGCTTCTCGGTCACCATCTCCACTTTCTTGCGACTACCACAGTAGATGATGCCGCAATTGCCTTTCTGTGTTTCTAGGTAGCGAACCACCTGTGACACGGGCTTATGCTTCTCAACCAAGTTGTAACGAATATTAGGGCGATCGAAGCTACCTAAATGCGTATGCGGATCCACCAACTGCAAACGCGAGATAATATCTTTGCGCGTCGCATCATCAGCGGTTGCCGTTAGCGCCATATAAGGCACATGCGGAAAATACTGTTTAAGCTGGCCTAATGATGCATATTCAGGGCGGAAATCGTGTCCCCACTGAGAGATACAGTGCGCTTCATCGACCGCAATCATCGAAAGCGGTAAGCCTTGTAGACGCTCGATAAAGTCACGCATCAACACACGCTCTGGCGAGACATACACCATTTTCAACTGACCTGAGTTCATACGATTAAAGACCGAGATCAGATTCTCACGCGGCATTGACGAGTTAATGCACTCTGCCGCGACGCCGTTAGCTTTCAGCTGATCAACCTGGTCTTTCATCAACGAAATCAGCGGTGAGATAACCAGAGTCAGCCCTTCACGAACCAAAGCCGGGATTTGGTAACACAGAGATTTACCGCCACCGGTTGGCATAATCACCAAGCTGTCTTTGCCCTCAACGGCCAAATCAATGACCTCTTGCTGACCATCGCGAAAGCTTTGATAGCCGAACACATCTTGCAAGATGGTTTGCGCATCATTCGCGGGAGTTGGTATTTGCTCAGCAATCAGAGTGGCGGTCATTATGGTTCCTAATCGAGGTATGAAATCAGCAAGCATCTTCGGCAAGCAAGTCGCACATTGTAGAGGGGAACGCTGGCGAATTAAACCGCAAATTGTTAGGTGAAAAGGGTTATCGCTCCTATACTGACCAACTCTCTTATAAATCTTATTAATAAGCACTCAGTGCTAGAGAAAGATGCATGACACAGGAAGAACAACAACGTACGCGCCAGGGAGTTTTGCTTGCCGTCGGCGCCTACACCATGTGGGGGATCGCCCCTATATATTTCAAATCTTTAAGTGACGTATCCCCGTTAGAGATCCTTAGCCACCGTGTAGTATGGTCCTTTTTCCTACTCGCTTTCTTACTGCACATTGGCCGCAGCTGGCGTAAAGTCCGCGACATCCTGACCTCGAAACCAAAAATGCTCTATTTGGTGGCGACGTCTATTTTGGTGGGCGCTAACTGGCTTATTTTTATTTGGGCGGTGAATTCCAATCACATGCTTGATGCCAGCTTGGGGTATTACATCAACCCACTGATTAACGTGTTGCTCGGGATGCTCTTCCTCGGCGAACGCTTACGTAAGCTGCAATGGTTTGCAGTGGCTCTTGCTGCGATTGGCGTATTAATCCAATTAATTGCCTTCGGTTCAGTGCCGATCGTCGCCATTGCCCTAGCCTTTAGCTTTGGTTTTTATGGTTTACTGCGTAAAAAGGTGAGCTTAGAAGCGCAAACCGGTTTGTTCATTGAGACTCTGGTTATGTTGCCTCTCGCAGCAACGTACCTACTGTTTATTGCTGATAGTCCAACCTCGGACTTCTCAATGAACCCAATGCAACTTAATCTATTACTGGTTGCGGCTGGTGTTATTACCACCATTCCACTGCTGTGCTTTACTGGTGCCGCAACACGCTTGAAGCTATCGACCCTCGGCTTCTTCCAGTACATTGGACCAAGCTTAATGTTCTTGTTAGCGGTGCTGATTTATGGCGAAGCGTTTACCAGTGACAAAGCGATTACCTTCGCCTTTATTTGGGGAGCGTTGGTGATATTCAGCTTTGACGGTCTGCGTAACAACAGAAAGAACAAACGCGCTAAGCAGTAACACTGATCGTTTTTTACAAGACAATCCCTTAATACGAAGATAAGCTTGGTTGAATTGATGACTATTTGACCAAGCTTTTTTGTACCATGGATAAAGTCCACTATTACTCTACCCCAACAGAAGATATCAGCCTGATCCAAGCTCAATACCAAGAGTTTGCTTTTCAGCGCCACTATCATTTGGACTTTCATATTGGTTTAATTACCCAAGGACAGCAGAAATTCGTCTATAAAGGGACGAGCCATAATGTTGGTGCTGGCCAAGTTGTTATCATGCCACCCGATGAGCTGCATGATGGGCACTCCAAACTCGATTCGGGTTATCAAGTCAGTGTGTTTGCCGTGTCTCCCCAATGGTTTCAAGATCTTGCCGATCCCAAGAAGAATGGTCACACATTAGGCTTTTCTGAGTTGATCCTCTCCGATCAAGCTGCATTTTCACAATTACGCAACTTACACGGCCTATTAATCCATCAAAACATCAGCCAGCTCGCTCAAGATTGCTTACCTTTCGAAGGGTTCTCGACGATTGTCGATCGTTATGCGAAATTTGGATCGAAGAGTGACATCAAACTGGGTAATCAATCGATTGATACACTCAAAGACTACTTGATGGCGAACTTGGATCAACCAGTGCGATTAGAACAATTGTCTGAGTTGTGTGGTTTAACCACGACTCAATTCCAACGCCATTTTAAAAACAGAATGGGCATTACGCCTTATGCATGGCTGAGCCGTTTACGTATGGAACAGAGCATGCGTCTGATTAAGTCTGGGATATGTGGTACCAAGGTCGCGCACCAAGTAGGCTTCTATGACCAAGCACACTTCTCTAAGGCTTTCAAAACCACGTTCGGTGTACCACCCTCACAAATCAACTAAGTGTTGATAATTTACAATTGCTCGATTTCAAATCACGGTAAGCTACGCTCAATACGATTACTTATTTAAAAATAGCGGCAACGTTATTGAGAACTGACGATGAACGAAGTCACCATACTGATCACCCTAGCCTCTATCCACTTCATCGCTTTGATGAGCCCCGGCCCTGATTTTGCGTTAGTCGTGCAAAATGCGACGCGTCACGGACGCCAGACAGGCTTGTACATTGCGCTTGGTTTATCTTGCGGGATCTTGCTGCACTCATTGCTGAGCCTGACGGGAATCAGTTACCTAGTCCACCAACAACCGACATTATTTGCCATTATCCAACTAGCCGGCGGTAGCTACTTACTGTACTTAGGTTACGGAGCACTTAAAGCAACCTGGCAAATCATTCAGAACCACGATGATGATGCCGATACCGTCAATTCCAACGATCTGATTCTGACCAATAAGCGTCAGGCATTTTCGAAAGGGTTTGCGACCAATATTCTCAACCCAAAGGCTTTGGTGTTCTTTATCAGCTTGATGTCGAGCCTAGTGCCTGCCGACATGTCTCTGTCAGGTAAAGGCTTTGCGCTTATCATCCTATTTGGTCTGTCTCTATTTTGGTTCTCACTACTGGCTTGGATGCTTTCGACTAAAGCATTGCAAAAGAAACTCAGCGAAGCAACGGTATACATCGATGGCTTATGTGGCGTGGTATTCAGCCTTATTGGCGTGAGTATTCTTTGGCAGTCGCTGTCCGGTTTAATCGCTTAAATTCGAATCAAGGTTACAATTCGTTAACAACACTCTGGCTATCTCATCTTTCCACTGCCAATCTAGCTCTGCATATTAAAAGGAGAAGATCATGCAGTGGAAAACAAAACTAACAACCCTCGCCACTTCTACCCTACTTTTTGCCTCTCACGTCAGTTGGGCAAATCAAGCTGCCGATTCCGTCGCACCCGAACAAAGTAGTGGTTTAGAAACCAAACAGCTCGTTAAAGCCAACGATTGGATGGTCACCGCGGCCAACCCTCTTGCCACACAAGCCGGTGCTGATGTACTTGCTCGTGGTGGTAACGCGATAGACGCCATGGTTGCTGTGCAGCTTATGCTTGGCTTAGTGGAACCTCAGTCTTCAGGTATTGGGGGCGGCGCGTTCCTTGTTTATTTTGATGGCAAGGACAAGCAACTCAAAACCTACGATGGCCGTGAAACTGCACCACTTGATGCCACACCACGTCTATTCCAAGACGAAAACGGACAACCGCTTAAATTCTATGATGCCGTGGTTGGCGGTCGTTCTGTTGGCACGCCAGGCACGGTGCAATTGCTGTGGGACACTCACCAGAAGTACGGCAAGCTCGAATGGGCATCACTGATTAAGCCTATTGCTCAGCTGGCTGAAGAAGGTTTTACCATCAGCCCACGCTTAGCCACCTTGATTGATAATGACCAAGAGCGACTAAGCCGCTTTGCCACTACCAAAGCCTACTTCTTCAATGCCGATGGCAGCCCGAAAGCCGCTGGCACGCTACTTAAGAACCCAGAGTACGCGGCAACGTTAAACGCTATTTCGAAGAACGGCGCTAAGGCCTTTTACCAAGGTGAGATCTCTGCCGACATCATTAACACAGTACAAACAGCGAAAGATAACCCGGGCGTATTAGCACAGAAAGACTTCGACGCTTATTCGATTAAGCAGCGCGAGCCGGTTTGTTCCGCTTATGAAAGCTACCAAGTGTGCGGAATGGGTCCACCAAGTTCAGGTGCATTAACAGTTGGGCAGATCTTAGCGATGACCGAGCAGTTTGACCTCAAATCATGGGGACCAAACGACGCGAAATCTTGGCAAGTGTTATCAGATGCTTCTCGCCTAGCCTTTGCAGACCGTGGTATGTACATGGCGGATCAAGATTATGTGCCAATGCCTACCCAAGGGTTAGTGAATACTGACTATTTGCAGGAACGTGCTCAGTTAATTACCGCAGGTAAGGCATTGGCAAGCGCATCTTCAGGCACACCGCCGTGGGATCACGCGATGCAGAGAAGCCAAGATGTTTCTATTGAATTACCGTCCACTAGCCACTTCAATATTGTAGATAGCGATGGCAATGTCGTGTCGATGACCACCACTATTGAGAATGCCTTTGGCTCACGCTTGATGGTAAGAGGCTTCCTGCTCAACAACGAACTGACGGATTTCTCATTCAAGACCCATAACGATGGTAAGCCTATCGCCAACCGACTTGAACCAGGTAAGCGTCCACGTTCTTCAATGGCACCGACCATCATCATGCAAGGCGATAAACCTTACATGGCGATTGGCTCTCCCGGTGGCAGCCGTATCATAGGTTATGTAGCACAAGCGATCATTGCGCATACCCAATGGGACATGGATATTCAGCAAGCCATCAATCAACCGCACTTCCTAAACCGCTTCGGTACTTTAGATTTGGAAAAAGGAACATCGGCGGAAAACTTCAAACCTGAGCTAGAAAAGATGGGATTTGAGGTCAACGTTCGCGATCTTAACTCTGGTTTACACGCGATTCGCATCACAAAAGATGGTTTAGAAGGCGCTGCAGACCCTCGTCGTGAAGGTGCAGCCATTGGTCAGTAGGGAATAATCCTCCCTTTTTACTCGCTGCCTTGTGCGAGATCTCTCACAAGGCAGTGAGTAAATATCGATATTTGATGACAAAATCAGTCACCCAGACATCGTAACCAATTGAAATAAAACGATACGCACATTTATCATTCAAATAATTATATAGAAATTCGCTTATGCACCATTGCTGATAAATAAGGAATCGGTAATATGAATGGTGTCGGAAGGATGCTGACACGGAACAGGAAACGCCAAGGACTTGGTTATCTTCAGGATGAAGATTCGATTACTCAGGATGAATAATCGGCATGGATAGCGAAATGGACATTGAATGGACGCAATAGTAACTAGGATGGTTGCTACTAAGGAAAGACAATGGACACCTCTGGACGAGGAAAGGACTGAACATCAGGATGATGTAAAGGACACCGCTCAAGGAACAAGTGACGCGCGCTAACGAGGATTGTTGGCAGATCAGGATAAGATCAAGGACACCGCTAGGAAGGCGACGAAAGGAATACGCTGAAGGATAACAGCACACTATCATGGATTTGATGCATGGAGCACACTTAGTAGCCGGATTGCTGCGAGTAAGACTATAGACCCCGATGAGCGCAAGCTCTCGGGGTTTTTCTTTATCTGTCGTTTCACTTATTCCTCTCTCAAACAAATAAATCAAAGACCTTTAATTACAATTCTGACATTTAAAGCATTCACTTCTTAACCACTTCCGAGTAACGTAAGTCTTACTAGGCTCAACTAGTTTCATAACCATAATTAAACTAAGGACAAATTCATGTCACACGTTACCTTCAAAGGTGCTGCTGTACCACTAACAGGCACATTCCCACAAACTGGCGAACAAGCACCAAGCTTTGCACTGACTGCAGGCGACCTTTCTGAACTGACTCTTGCTTCTCTTGAAGGCAAGAAAGTGGTTCTAAACATCTTCCCAAGTATCGACACAGCAACTTGTGCAACGAGCGTACGTACGTTCAACGCAAAAGCAGCAGAACTTGAGAACACGGTTGTTGTTTGTATTTCTGCTGACCTACCGTTTGCTGCGGGCCGCTTCTGTGAACTAGAAGGCATTGAAGGCGTTCAACACGCTTCAACTTTCCGTTCTCCTGCATTCGCATCAGACTACGGCGTAGCGATCGCTGAAGGCCCACTATCAGGCCTAACAACACGTGCAGTTGTCGTTGTTGATGAAAAAGGTGTGGTGACACACAGCGAGTTGGTTGCAGAGATCACTGAAGAACCAAACTACGAAGCGGCACTTGCAGCACTGTAAGTCTCACTTTGAGGCAACAATGTCTTCAGCTCGTATTAACCTAATTTAGGTCGGTATCGAGCAATAAAGAAAGAGCAGCCATTAGCTGCTCTTTCTGTTTTTATACGGATTACTTTTCAATGCTGAATAGTTTCAGATATCGAACTGTTTTCTACATGCTGAAGTAGCAGATTACAACTGTTCTAAACGAGCATAAGCCGTTACTAACCACTTGATGCCTTCACCGTTAAACGCGACTTGAACTCGGCTCTGCGGGCCACTTCCCTCGAAATTGATGATAGTGCCTTCACCAAACTTAGGGTGCTTAACGCGAGAACCCAAACTAAAACCTGTTTCGTTAAAGTTCTCTTTCACGGCGGTTTGGCTAAAGCGGCCACTGCTTGCAGGACGGCTCACTTGCGCTTTCATACGCACTTCATCCAGACATGTCTCTGGTAGTTCACGAATAAAGCGTGATGGTTTGTGGTACTTGTCCTGACCGTACAAACGACGCATCTCAGCGTAAGTGATGTAAAGCTTCTCCATCGCACGCGTCATGCCTACGTAACACAGGCGACGCTCTTCTTCTAAGCGCCCTGCTTCTTCTGCAGACATCTGGCTTGGGAACATACCCTCTTCCACACCCACCATGAAGACCATCGGGAACTCTAGGCCTTTAGCGCTGTGCAGAGTCATTAACTGAACCGCATCATCAAACTCATCAGCTTGGCCTTCGCCCGCTTCCAAAGCCGCATGAGTTAAGAATGCTGTTAGCATGCTCATTTCATCCGCTTCTTCTGGTTTTTCAAACTGACGCGTTGCCGTTACTAATTCTTCCAAGTTCTCAATACGTGCCTTCGACTTCTCGCCCTTCTCTTGCTCGTACATCGCAAACAAGCCCGACGATTTGATCACGTGGTCGGTTTGCTCATGAAGCCTCAGTTCTATCGTGTCATCTTCAAGCGCATTGATAAGCTCGATAAAGCGGCTCAATGCACCCGCAGCACGGCCTGGGAGCACTTGCTCTTCTATCAGAGCAATACTGGCTTGCCACATGGTTGCACCACGGTCACGCGCCGCAAGGCGAATCGTTTCTAACGTTTTATCGCCCAAGCCACGAGTCGGCGTATTGACGATACGTTCGAATGCCGCATCATTGCTGCGGTTACTCATTAAGCGCAGGTAGCTCAAGGCATCTCTGATTTCTTGACGCTCGAAGAATCGCATGCCGCCATAGATTCGGTAAGGTAGACCACCTTGAATCAAAGCTTCTTCAAGAACACGCGATTGGGCGTTATTACGATACAGCATCGCGGTATCTTCTAGCGCACCGCCTTTCTCTTGCCACTCTTTGATTTTGCTGACTGTGAAACGCGCTTCATCTAACTCGTTATAAGCAGAGTAAACTGAGATTGGCTCGCCATCGTTGCCATCGGTCCACAGCTCTTTACCCATACGCTCAGTGTTGTTCGAGATAAGCTCGTTCGATGCCTGCAGAATGGTTTTGGTTGAACGGTAGTTTTGTTCGAGTCGAACCGTTGAAGCGCCTGGAAATTCATCCAAGAACTTCTGAATATTTTCAATTTTAGCGCCGCGCCAGCCATAGATAGATTGGTCATCATCACCCACGATCATCACGCGACAATCCGGGCCTGCCATCATACGTAGCCAAGCGTATTGGATGTTGTTGGTATCTTGAAATTCGTCGACAAGAATGTGCTTGAAGCGAGCTTGGTAGTGCTCGCGGATGTGTTTCTTATCGCGCAATAGTTCATGCGATCTCAACAAGATCTCAGCAAAGTCGACCAAGCCAGCACGATCACATGCCTCTTGATAAGCCGAGTAGATCTTTAACCACGTTTGAGTTATTGGATCATGGTAGGCGTCAATGTGACTTGGGCGCAGCCCTTCGTCTTTTTTGCCATTGATCCACCAAGAAGCTTGCTTGGCTGGCCACTGCTTTTCATCAAGGTTTTGCGCCTTGATTAAGCGACGTAGTAACCGAATCTGATCATCTGAGTCAATGATCTGGAAGTCTTCTGGCAGTTTTGCATCGAGGTAGTGAGCACGAAGGATGCGGTGACAAATACCGTGGAAAGTACCGTTCCACATACCCGACGAGCTACCCATCATCAACTCTTCAATACGACCACGCATCTCTGCTGCCGCTTTGTTGGTGAAGGTAACCGACATGATAGAGAACGGCGATGCTTGCTCTACGCTTTGCAGCCAAGCGATGCGATGCACCAACACTCGCGTTTTACCACTGCCAGCACCTGCCAGAATAAGTAGGTTTTCTAAAGGTGCTGCGACCGCCTCACGTTGTTTATCGTTTAGGCCATCGAGTAAAAGCGAAGGATCTATCATTGGATATGCTCACTACTGGGTATTTATACATAAAAGCTGATTATAACCTAAACACTAGGCTGCGTTTAGGATAATAAGAAGAAAAAACAATCAAAAAATAACATCATATAATCAGTAACTTAATAGCTAACACATCATTAATATTGATATTTTTTATAATGCAGTGAAATTATTTCCGAGTTCTTCCTATCCTTTTTAGTAAGCAAGTTAACAACTTATTAACCTGCGATATAAAAATACTATTAAGTCCTAGAGGGAATGACTATGAAAAATTCTAATCTTGCTGTTACAGCTGCAATCACAAGTGTACTAGCGTTCGGCGGTGCAGTTCTTACATCAGCACCTGCGGAAGCAGCAGCAAAAGAGAAATGCTACGGCGTTGCAAAAGCTGGCCAAAATGATTGTGCAACCAAAACAAGTTCATGTGCGGGTACAGCCAAAGAAGACAACCAATCCGATGCATTCGTGGTCGTTCCTAAAGGACTGTGTGGCAAATTATCAGGTGGTAACACTCAATCATCATAATTGAGCTGCTTAGTATGGTGAGCTGACATTCAGCTCACCTCCACTTCCTATTAGGAGAATCGTTGTGACTCAAACTCTTCATCCCAACGCAGGGGTTGGCCTTAGAACACCGCACTTGGACTTCTTTAGCCAAAACCCAGCTTTAGTGAGTTGGTTAGAGGTGCACAGCGAGAACTACTTTTTAGCTCAATCACCGCAACGTCAACAACTGAGAGAGATTCGTCACGCACACAACATAAGTTGTCACGGCGTTGGATTGTCACTAGGTTCTGTTGATCGCATCAATCAACATCATCTGATGCAGTTAAAAGAACTCATTGGTGATATCGACCCCTTCTTGGTTTCTGATCATCTCAGCTGGAGTCAGACTGGTGGTCATTACTTCAATGACTTGTTGCCACTGCCTTATACCGAAGAGGCGTTAGAAGTCTTCTGCCGCAATGTCATCGAGGTTCAAGACGGCCTGCAACGCCCTATGCTGATTGAAAATCCATCGAGCTACCTTGCCTTCAAACATTCAACCATCCCAGAGTGGGAATTTTTAGCCGAGGTACAGAAGCGCACCGAGTGTCGCCTACTGCTCGATTTCAATAATATTTTTGTCTCATCTTTTAATCACGGTTTCAGCTGTGAAGAGTATCTCAATGGAATACCAGCAGACAAAGTGGAAGAGATTCACTTGGCAGGTTTTACCAAAAAGAAACTCGAACAAGGTGAGATCTGGATAGACACCCACAGCAAGCCTGTCTGTGACGAAGTATGGCAACTCTACACGCAATGGATAGAACAACATGGTTCGTGCCATACCTTGATAGAGTGGGATTTAGATATCCCAGAGCCACCAATTTTATTGGCTGAAGCGGCCAAAGCCAGTGATATTTTGTATCAACACGACAAGTTTAACCAAAGGAGTCGCGCATCATGAGCCACTCTTTAGCTAATGTGCAATCGGAGTTTGCTAACGCCCTACGCTATCAAAACAATGGTAAGCACTGCGACATAGTGAGCGACCACTTTACCGGTGAACAGCGCATACAGATCTACCGAAATAACTTTGTGATTAGCTTGAGCGAAGTACTGGCAGCAACCTACCCACTCACTGAAATGCTGGTTGGTGAAGAGTGCTTCCAACAAATGGCTCGTCTACATGTCTTAAGTTATCCATCAACCTCTGGTGACGTCAGTGGTTACGGTGAACACTTTGAACAAACTATCCAAGCCTTTCCTGCGGTTATCGAGGCTGCACCTTATCTCGCTGAAGTAGCTTTGTATGAATGGCAAAAAGATAGCTTGGTTAGATGCGTTTCAGAATCACATGTCGACCAACGTCCTCTTTCTCGTTTAGCTGATGTACCGCAAGAACAACAAGGCGCTTTAGTCTTTCATCTCAAAGATTCAATAACGCTAATTAATTCTAGCTATACGATTATCGCGCTTGAGCAGGCTATCTATCAGCAACAACTCGATGGGTTAGACATCAACCAACCTGAATTTGGGGTGTTAATCCGAGCGGAAAATTCACAGATTGAGAGCCATCGTTTGACGCAAGAAAGCCACCAACTATTAACCGAATTGCAATCGGGTCAAACGCTCTCAGCGATAGACCCTTTACTACTACAACATCTGAATACTGTCATGACACTGAACGTCATCTCAGGCTTTTCAATCAATGCCGAATTGGAGACATAATATGGATAACAACACAGTCACGAACATGATGGCTCAATACGACAGTTTGATTGAGAAATCACAGGCACTTTTTGTTCCCGTACTACTTCTGTTTTGTCGCCTATGGGTGGCGTGGGTCTTCTTTAATTCAGGACTCACCAAAATAGCCACTTGGGATAGCACCCTTTACTTGTTTGAATTGGAATACCAAGTGCCTCTTTTGCCTTGGGAATTGGCCGCTTACATGGGTACCGCAGCTGAATTGATTCTGCCGGTATTCTTAGCGCTTGGCTTGTTAACCCGACCAATGGCTGCAGTGCTGTTCGTTTTCAATATCATGGCCGTCGTGTCATACCCTGTATTGTGGGCACAAGGCTTCTATGATCATCAGCTTTGGGGATTAATGATTCTTATCGTCGTGGTATGGGGAGCTGGACCATTTTCATTGGATAGAATCTTAAAAGCGCAGTTCAAAAACTAAACCTCTTTTCCATGGTCTCTAAATTTACATAGGTCCAAAACGCAAAAAACCACTCAATTGAGTGGTTTCTTTTTATCTGGAATAAACTACTTGTTTAGAAAAGCTTGTAGCTCTTCAGCAGAGATACCTTGCTCGGCTAGCTCTTTTGCTAGTAGCTGAACTTGTTCACCTTTACGAGATTCAACCACGCGTTGAAATTGGTAAATGATATCTCGCAAAGTATCAATTGGAACTTGTTTTGCCGCACTGCGAATACGCTCTTCACTTTGGTTTCCTAGCTCTTTAAGCAATTTACCAAACATGACCTTTTCAGGTGCATCTTCCATTTGTTCTAAGATGCGCGCCATTTCGTAGGTTGTTAATGACATTACAGTATTTTCCGTTGGGGACTAACGTTTCAATGAGTGACAAATATACCATGTTTTAACGTTTCGCAAACCGCCATTTGTATATTTTGTCACCCTTGAGACTTATGCCTTAGCAAACGTCGTGTGCCATGACTTACCCGCTTTGCTCGCAAGCACTAACAATGCAGGAACAATAAGGAACATTTGCAGCGCAATCATCACTTGAGACGTTAAATCAAGACGTTGCATCGTACCAACAAGCAGTCCAGAACCGCTCATTTGGAACAAGCCAAGCAACGCAGCTGCGGTACCCGCACGGTCACCAAAAGGTTCAAGTGCCTTACCGGCTGCGGCACCAAGAATCCAAGCGAAGCCAACTGAAGATAGGAAAATCGGCAACATGAACGCGATAGCGCTAGCATGCTCAGCAAGCACCAGCATAACCACACCCGCTAAGCCAAGCGTTGAAATACCGACAACCAATGCTTTGTAAGTACCAAAACGATCCATAAACTTCGGCGCAGTGAATGCAGCCGTGATGTTGATAACCGCGTTAATACCAAACCAGAACGTAAACTCATTCATCGTCAAACCTAGGTTTTCCATCAGCACAACAGGTGCAGAGGTAACGTAAGCAAGAATGACCGCCATCGCCATCAAGCATAAGGTTGCATGGAAGATGAATGATGGTGTTTTCAATACCGACCAGTAACGCTCTAATTTGAAAACCGCGACCTTTTCTGTCGCTGGATTAGACTCTTTCATTTGGAAAAACAAAATGGTGCCAACCACGACAGCGAACACAGCCATAAAGCTGAAGTTCGAGCGCCAGCCAAACTGTTGAGTCAACCAAGCACCAAGAATCGGTGCTAGTGCAGGAATAAAGCAAATTGCACCATTGAGGTAACTGATCATACGGCCACTTTTCTCCGGGCCAAATAGATCGCGAACCGTCGCAAAGGCTGCTACAGAAGTCGCACAAGCTCCTAAGCCTTGTAGCAGCCGAGCTATTAGCATCATATCAATCGATTGAGCTGCCCACGCCAAGCAAGCACTCAATGCATAGATACTAACACCTCCCAATGCAACGGTTCGACGTCCTAACTTATCAGCCAAAGGGCCTGCAAATAATTGCCCGACACCCATGGCGAATAAAAACCAAGTAATCGTATCTTGTGCTAATGCGTGTTCCACGTGAAACGCTGTTGAAATTTGTGGCAGAGCTGGAAGATAAATATCTATAGCCAAAGGGCTAAATAGAACCAGCATTGCCAATAAAGCAACCTGCAGTTTACTAGGGGTTGGAAGCGCGTTAGAAGGCACAAGATTCTCCGAATGAGTTAATTTAGGTGCATAATAACCAACTAAAGATATGAACAAAAATGGCATATACTCATTAGCATTATTCCAAATAGGAAACTCACATGAATATCGAGAAACTATCACGCCTCGACCTCAATCTATTGGTTTGCTTGCAGGTGCTGATGGAAGAGCTGAGTGTCACTCGTACCGCACACCGATTATGCTTGAGCCAATCGGCTGTGAGTAAGTCGCTAGCCAAGCTTCGTGAGCAATTTAATGATCCCCTTTTTACGCGAAGTGCTCATGGCCTAAGACCGACACCGAAAGCTGTGTTCCTCAAGCCTCGATTAGAAACGCTGATCAATCAACTTGATGTGCTTACCCAACCGGAAACTTTCATTCCCAACAACAGCGACCATAGCTTTCACATTGCTGCCGTTGAGAGTGTTTACCCGCTGATTCTTCCGCACTTCTTACCGGCGATATTTCGACAAGCACCTAAGGTTAATATCAACACCCATGCGTGGACCGAACAAACCTTTAAGAAGCTACAGCTTGGTGAGTTAGATATCGGACTCACAGGCAAAGACATCGACATCAACGATGCGCGCTTAACCATGCTGCCGCCAGACGACATCTGCGAACAAGAGATCTACCGTGATGCACAGATGTGTGTATTAAGGCGTAACCACCCAGCCCTGAGTGGTAAATGGGATTTGGGAACCTACCTTGCGCAGCGTCATGTACAAGTAAGGTGTGATGGGAATGATCGATGGCTACTCGACTACAAACTTGCCGACCTTGGTCACCAACGTGATATCGCGATTTCTGTTCCAGACTTCAATAGCGCCGCAAGCCTGTGTACCTACACCGACTTTGTGTTTACCGCACCAAGCCACTTTACTTACCTCGTCGCTAAACAACTCGACTTAGTGGTTGTGCCTTTACCAATGGAATTTCCTCCGATGGCATACACTCTGTTTTGGCACCGTGACAGAGAAAATGACCCAGCATTAACTTGGCTACGAGATATCATCAAAGAAAAAACTCTGCACCTTAGATAAAAATGGCGTACAGCGTTTGCAGCAAACGAACAAAAGCGCTAGCTTATTGACCTAATAAGTCCCCTCGCATATATATCGACTGTGAGTGTTAACAAGGACCCTAACAATAAGGATAAACACAGATGCACAATATCACTGCTGAACGCGTTGCTGCGGTTCGAGCTTGGCTTGAAACAAACAACCTAGATGCCGTTATCATTCCACACGAAGACGAATATCTAGGTGAATACGTTCCCGCTCATAACGAGCGACTTCACTGGTTAACAGGTTTCACTGGCTCTGCAGGTGCCGCTGTTATAACTCGTGAAACTGCTGCTATTTTTGTTGATGGTCGCTACACCGTTCAGGTTCGTAAGCAAGTACCAGCAGAGTTATTTGAGTATCGCCACCTTATTGAAGAACCAGCTTTAGATTGGATCATCAATTCATTGCCACAAGGTAGTAAGGTTGCATTCGACCCACGCATGCACACCGCCGCGTGGTTGAAAGGCGCACAAGCAAAACTAGCAGAGAAAGTTGAGCTAACAACGCTCCCAGCAAACCCAATTGATGAGCTTTGGTCTGATCGCCCTGAACCGGTCGTGTCTGATGTTCGCCTAATGGCAACAGACGCAGTTGGCCAATCAAGTGACAGCAAACGCGCAGAGATTGCTGGCTTACTAAAAGCCAAAGGTGCGGACGCCGCTATCCTTACGGAACTCGATTCGATCTGTTGGTTGCTTAACATTCGTGGCTTGGACGTATCTCGCCTACCTGTTGTGTTATCCAACGCGATCATTCACGCCGATGAAAGCGTCGATTTCTTCCTAGACCCAGCACGCATCCCGGCAGGCTTTGAAGCTCACCTTGGTAATGGCATTCGAGTTTCTCCCCCATCAGAGCTTGAAGCGCGCCTTCAATCTTTGGAAGGCAAAAATGTATCTGTCGATTCAGGTACCAGCAATGCTTGGTATACGCTTGTTCTTCAAAATGCTGGCGCTCACATCATTGAAGCAGCAGACCCGTGTCTCATGCCAAAAGCCGCTAAGAACGCAACTGAGATTGCAGGCATGAAAGCGTGTCACATTCGTGATGGTGTTGCGATGGCGAAATTCCTATCTTGGATTGATGCCGAAGTCGCGCAAGGTAACCTACACAACGAAGCTGTATTGGCTGACAAAGTACAATCATTCCGTGAACAAGACCCAACACTGATGGACCTAAGTTTTGACACTATTTCAGCTGCAGGCGGTAACGCAGCAATGTGTCACTACAACCACGAGAACCAACCTGAACCGGGTCAGTTAAAGATGAATACTCTGTACCTAGTCGATTCAGGCGGTCAGTACTTAGATGGCACAACGGACATCACTCGTACTATCGCGATTGGCCAACCAAGTGACGAAATGATTCAACAATTCACTCTCGCACTGAAAGGTCACATCGGCATTGCACGTGCACGTTTCCCTCAGGGTACTCGTGGTTTCCAACTGGATATCCTAGCGCGTCAGCACTTATGGGCAGAAGGCTTCGACTACGACCACGGTACTGGTCACGGTGTTGGTCACTTCCTAAGTGTTCATGAAGGACCGCAAAGCATCTCTAAGAAGCTGATCGACGTACCTCTTGTTGAAGGTATGGTGTTATCAAACGAGCCGGGTTACTACCGTGCTGATGAATTTGGTATCCGTATCGAGAACCTAGAACTGGTTGTTGAACTTCCAACTCAAGGTGACTTCGCAGTATTGACGTTTGAATCGCTAACTCGTTGTCCTATCGATAAGCGCAACATCAATGTTGATTTGCTAACACGACCTGAACTAGCGTGGCTGAACGACTACCATCAGAAAGTATGGAACGATGTTAGCCCATTAGTTGAAGGTGATACGCTGGAATGGCTACGCCAATCAACAACACCACTTGCTCACGCTTAATGCCTTGCTCGACAGATAACTGAACCAAAACGAGCTTACTAGGTTAATAAGTTAAATAGCAAATAGCAAAACGGCTACCCAAAGGTAGCCGTTTTTATTTGCCTGTATCATTACATCGATGTTTCACGTGGAACATCAACCAATATATTGATTAACCAGAATAGGCACTGTGCCAGTCTCGCCACACTGGGTCGAAACCACGCTGACGAATCATCGACTCAACATCAGCAGCACTTCTCTCGTCACTGATCTCAAACTGCTCGAGTTCTTCCTCACCCGAAGCATAGCCACCGGGTTGGGTTTTCGAAGCTGCCGACATACTCGTGATACCCAAAGGCAACACGTTATCGCGGAAAGTTGCCGATTCACGGGTCGAAAGGGATAACTCGACCTCAGGATTCAAGAGTCGATATGCGCAGATAAGCTGAACCAGCTGTTTATCGTTCATGATTGATTTAGGCTGTAATCCTCCACCAGAGTCTCCACCCTCACACGGACGAAGACGTGGGAATGAAATTGAGTAACGTGTTTGCCAATAAGTACGCTCTAAGTAATCTAAGTGAGCAGCAACAAAAAAGCAGTCGGTTCGCCAATCTTCCAAACCAATCAAGGCGCCAATACCTATCTTATCGATCCCCGCTTTTGCCAAGCGATCAGGGGTTTCAAGACGGTATTCAAAATCCATTTTATTGCCACGTAGATGATGTTCAGCGTAAGTTCTTGGCTGATAAGTTTCTTGGTAAACCATAACAGCATCTAGGCCGAGAGTTTTAAGCTCTGCGTAATCATGTTGATCAAGCGGCTGCACTTCCATCGCAAGGTAGTTGAATTGCTTTTTGATATTCGGCAACACCTGTCGAAAGTAATTCATCCCGACCTTAGTTTCATGTTCACCGGTGACCAACAAAACGCTATCGAACTTCATCTTTTTGATAGCCGCACTTTCGGCATCAATTTCATCCAAAGTAAGCGTGCGACGTTTGATACGGTTCTCCATTGAGAAGCCACAATACGTGCACGCATTAGCGCATAGATTCGAGAGGTACAAAGGAATGTAAAGCGACATTGTATTGCCAAATCGCTTACGAGTTAGCGCCAACGACTGTTGTGCCATCTGCTCTAAGTAAGGTTCTGCCGCCGGAGAGATCAGAGCCTTAAAGTCTTCTAAGTCACGTTTGGGTTTACTCAGAGCACGTTCAACATCCGCTGCCGTTTTACTGAAGATAGACATACCAATGTCATCCCAGTTGAGCTGTTTAAATCGATCAACAAACGTCATAGGTACACTACTCGTCTAGAAATGAAGTTAACGGGCTCGAAGCAACCGCGTGAGATACTTTTCCTGCCAGTCCAGCAAGGTAAGCCATACGCCCAGCTTCGACTGCCAGTTTAAAAGCAATCGCCATATCAACAGGCTGTTGAGAAGCCGCAATCGCCGTATTCACTAACACTGCGTCTGCGCCCATTTCCATTGCGCGAGCAGCATGTGATGGTGCGCCTATGCCTGCATCTACTATCACAGGGACATTCGCTTGGTCGATAATGATCTCTAAGAAGTCTGCAGACGCAATACCCTTATTTGAACCAATAGGTGCGCCCAGCGGCATAACTGCAGCGCAACCCACCTCTTCCAAGCGTTTACACAATACTGGATCGGCATGGCAGTAAGGCAGCACAACAAAACCATCTTTAACCAGTTGCTCAGCAGCTTTAAGCGTCTCAATTGGGTCTGGCATCAAGTACTTTGGATCTGGGTGAATTTCCAGTTTAAGCCAGTTTGTGCCTAGCGCTTCACGAGCCAAATGCGCAGCAAAGACGGCATCTTTTGCACTCTTCGCCCCAGAGGTATTCGGTAGCAAGTTCACGCCAGCATCAATGATTGGTTGTAAAATGTCGTCTTGCTCAGAGCGAATATCGACTCTCTTCAACGCCATGGTTGCCAGTTGCGAACCTGAAGCTTCAATAGCACTCGCCATCAAGTGCTTGTTCGCGAACTTACCCGTTCCGGTGAAGAGTCGAGATTGAAACGTTTTATCTGCGATAGTTAACATAGTTAGCCTCCTGCAATGGCTTGGAAAAGAGAAATAGCATCGCCTTCATTGACAACCGTTTGTTGCCACTGACTACGCGGGACAACCGCATTATTGATAGCAAAGACACAGCCCAGATCGGGTAATGAAAGCGCTTGGATGATATCCGCTAGAGACGACGATTGTGCAACCTGTTCTGGTTGCTCATTGATAGAGATCGTTATGTTGCTCATTGGGTTTCTTCTTCTAAATAGTTAACTGTAGATGTGCAGCAAACGGGGCATTCACTATCTTGAGTGACCATTAAGTTTTGCCAGTTCATCGTTTGGCCATCGAACAGTTTGAGCTGGTGTGTTGCTACCTGAAACTCACCACAAGTTAAACGTTGAATAGCAGCCAAAGCTTGAAGGTTACCTATGGTGCCAACAACCGGGCCTATGATGCCGCTATCACTACAACGAGTCGTTTGTGGATGATGACTGAACGGGAACAAACAGTGATAGCACCCTTTCTGATTCTGATAATCAAATACAATAAACTGGCCTTTCCAACCGATTGCAGATCCAGAAATCAAAGGTGTATTGCTGCCGAAACACGCTTGGTTAACCTGCTGGCGTGACGCAAAGTTGTCAGTACAATCCAACACCAAATCAGCGAGCATCACTTCAAGTTCAAGCTGACTGTCACTCATTCGCTGATTGATGGTTCTAACTTGACTGCGACTATTGAGCTCAGTCAGTTGTTGCTTCATAGCTTCGACTTTAGGCGAACCTAACTGACTTTCTTTGAACGCGACCTGTCGTTGCAGGTTAGACGAATCCACACAGTCATCATCAACCAACACGATCTTTCCGACACCCGAAGCCGCAAGGTAAAGAGCGGCAGCATTGCCTAAGCCACCACAACCAATCACTAACACATGGCTGTTTAATAGGTTTCGTTGCCCTTGCTCACCGACTTCAGGTAACGCAATTTGTCGTTGATAACGAATAAACTCAAAATCACTCAGCATAGCTAGGCTCCTGCGCAACCTCTTCACCAATATTTGAAGGTTTAGGTGCCATCAGTTTTTCGAAAAATCCGATCACTTTCTTTGGGCCTTCCGACAATGTAATCGCACGAACAACCGCCAAACTCGACACCCCACACTCCCACACCTGCTCAGCTGTCGATTGGTCAATACCGCCAATAGCAACCGTTGGATAACCAGTGAGTTGTTCTGTGTATGGGATAGTATCAATCAGCTGTTGATACAGAGATAAACGAACTAAACCCTGAGGCTTCGATGGCATCTGTTTAGTTGTTGTAGGGAAGATGTGTCCCAGCGCAATATAGCTTGGGTTAATCTGAACAATGCGTAGCAACTCGTAATAGCCATGAGTCGATAACCCAATCTTTATACCCGCAAAGCTCAACTGTGAGAGGTTTGATTCTTCAATATCCTCTTGCCCCAAATGAACACCAAAAGCGTCATGCTTGAGTGCAAGCTGCCAGTAATCATTGATAAAAACTTGAGCGTTATACTCACGACCAAGCTCGATAGATCGTACGACTTGTTGTTCTAAATCCGCTTGCTGTGGATTCTTAATACGTAGTTGGACAGTGTTGATTCCAAGCTTCAGCAATCTTTCGATCCACTCAACATCATCAACTACTGGGTATAAACCGAGGCTACTCTTACTCAACTCAGGAAAAGAAAGTGATGTCCCTTGGTTAGCCCAACCTACGCTTATGTCCAATCGTTGATCTTCAAGAACAGGGATAGGAAAGTTTTGGTAATGTGCAGGCCATGTTCCACGTGAAACATTGGACGCTGCGCGAGCTAAAACTAGTGCGTCTTCTAATGGGAATTCCAGCGCCAACAAAGTAAGTAACCAAGCAAAGTGGCCGCGATCATCTAACTCCTGATGAGCTGTAGTGTCACTCTTGATAGCGCGGCTAGCATCCAGGTGTGACCAAATATCCAGTACAGCTGAATCATCTGAAACACCGATATAAATGGTATTCGGAGTTTGTGTAAAGGCATCACAAACGTCAGCTAGCGCGACTGAATTGCTGTAATCAACAACATGGTTCAGTTCTGCTAGCTGACACACCGTCAATGAATCAAGATCATGAGCGAAGCCAATAGATAACGCCTGCTGAGAATCAACGATAGAGAAGTATTGAGTTGGGCTTACACCCAACTCAACCGCATCAGTTGCCAAGCCTTGTCGCTTAGCAACCAATAGACAGTTCTGCACCTCTCCCGTTAACTCAATATTTTGAGATGGGATGAGTATCTTCACTGTCATTATTCCTCTAATTGAGCTTCTTTTGCGGCTACTGCAGGATGATAAAGTTCAGAGCCAGTATCACGGAACTCTTGTGATTTTTGACGCATCCCTTCCAACGGGTTATCTAGCATCTTAATCTCGATAGCCTGATCCGCGGCTACTTGTTCGGTGTCTTTCGCATACTCTCGAACTTCTTGAGAAATCTTCATCGAGCAGAATTTAGGTCCACACATTGAGCAGAAGTGAGCAACCTTGCCCGACTCTTGTGGCAGAGTTTCATCATGGAAAGAACGCGCGGTTTCAGGATCTAAAGCTAGATTGAATTGGTCTTCCCAACGGAATTCAAAACGTGCCTTTGATAATGCATTATCTCGGATTTGTGCGCCCGGATGTCCTTTAGCGAGGTCCGCTGCGTGTGCTGCTAGCTTGTAAGTAATCAAGCCAGTCTTCACATCTTCTTTGTTTGGTAAGCCTAGATGCTCTTTAGGGGTTACATAACACAACATCGCACAACCGTACCAACCAATCATGGCGGCACCAATACCTGAGGTAATGTGGTCATAACCAGGGGCAATATCTGTCGTCAATGGACCTAAAGTATAGAAAGGCGCTTCATGACAGTGTTCTAACTGCTCATCCATGTTCTCTTTAATAAGATGCATAGGTACATGTCCAGGACCTTCAATGATCACCTGAACGTCGTACTCCCAAGCAACTTTAGTTAACTCACCTAGGGTACGTAACTCCGAGAACTGAGCCTCATCATTGGCATCTGCAATTGAGCCCGGGCGTAAGCCGTCACCTAATGACAGTGCAACATCGTACTTCGCACAGATCTCACAGATCTCTCGGAAGTGGGTATAGAGGAAACTTTCTTGGTGATGAGCAAGACACCATTTCGCGATAATAGAACCACCACGAGAAACAATACCGGTCACACGTTTAGCCGTCATCGGAACGTAGCGAAGCAACAAACCAGCATGGATAGTGAAGTAATCAACACCCTGCTCAGCTTGTTCAATCAAGGTATCGCGCATCACTCCCCAGTTAAGGTCTTCGGCAACGCCATTCACTTTTTCAAGCGCTTGATACATAGGAACCGTACCAATTGGTACTGGGCTATTACGTAGGATCCATTCGCGAGTCTCGTGAATATTACGACCAGTAGAAAGGTCCATCACGGTATCGCCACCCCAGCGAGTCGACCATACTAGCTTCTCAACTTCTTCTTCAATCGAAGAGCTTACTGAAGAGTTACCGATATTAGCGTTCACCTTCACTAAGAAGTTTCGACCAATAATCATCGGTTCTGATTCTGGGTGGTTGATGTTTGAAGGGATAATAGCTCGACCTTCAGCAACCTCTTTACGCACGAACTCAGGAGTAATTTCTTTCGGCAGGTTTGCACCAAAGTTATGGCCAGGGTGTTGATGGTTAAGCTGCTCATCAGCGAACTTCTGACGTCCCATGTTCTCACGTATGGCAATGTACTCCATTTCAGGTGTGATAATACCCTGACGAGCATAGTGCAGCTGAGTAACACATTGATTGTCTGTCGCGCGACGAATTCTAGGCAGGTTGCCGTAGCGAAGGTCGTCTAGAGTTTCATCATCTAAACGTTCTTTGGTGTAAACAGAGCTTACGTCGTCTAACAGTTCCGTATCACCACGCTCTTCAATCCATTGCTCTCGCAACTTAGGAAGACCGCTATACAGGTCTATTTGATGTGTAGGGTCTGTGTAAACACCTGAGGT
Organism: Vibrio sp. G-C-1; assembly: GCF_021728015.1. NCBI lineage: Bacteria > Pseudomonadati > Pseudomonadota > Gammaproteobacteria > Vibrionales > Vibrionaceae > Vibrio > Vibrio sp. G-C-1. The sequence goes on from NZ_JAKKCR010000024.1 coordinate 34,051, forward strand.
ATCGTAAACTTGAATGGGTACATTAGGTTCGAATACAGGCTCTTTTTTGGTACCACCAACAAGGCTATCAGCGAGTGATATTTCTCGGACAGGGACTTGAATGTCCTCTCGAGATCCTTGGATGTAAGCTTTTTTTGAGTTTGGGTAGGGTTGTACGGATAAAGAATCAATGAAATTCTTCGCTTCCAGTCTTGCTTGTTTACGAGTCGACATAGCATTTTTCCTTGGCTTTTAGCCATTATTTATAGGGATAAAAATGCTTGACGGATTAGATGCTACAAGAGGGATCACGGTAAGAAATACAGTTGTGATCTGGAGATAGATCTCTAGAAGGATTCTAGTTAGATATCTACTCTTGTTCCCTTCGCAGGTATTAGCCTGATCAGGTTCAACGGATCCCGAGTTAACGGTCTCAGCCATATGGCACTCCGACAAGTTCGATCGAGTATATAAAAACGGCTTGGATAAACCAAGCCGAGTTGTTAACAAATCGTAAGAAAGTTTTAAGACTTTATCAAAAGTTGGAAGCCGATCCATGCGGCTGAAATACTGAGTACCACGTTGAGTAGCACATTGAGCCCCATCTTAAAGAAAGCGCCCTGCTGCATAAGAAGTACGTTATCCATCGAAAATGTAGAAAATGTAGTCAGTGCTCCTAGGAAACCAAGACCGATAATTTGTCTCCACGGTTCCGTCGCGACCATCTCGTTTTCAAACGCGGCGATGAGCAATCCCATAATCAAAGAGCCAATTACATTAACAGTCAGCGTACCGTAAGGAAAACCACGTCCTAACATCACAACGCATAACTCTGAAATCAAGTAACGCGAACAAGCACCAAATGCGCCACCAATGGCAATAAAACCTAAAATAGATAACTGACCCATGAATCCTCCCAAACAATAGTCCCTATATTCTAGCTTTACCGCCGATAAAAGCGAGGGTAGAAACTAAGAATGCATGCGCAAATATTAAACGTTACAGGTGTCACTTAACTTCAATATATCCCATTAAACCCGTTTTCATGTGTTCTATAACATGACAGTGGTACATCCAGCGGCCAGGGTTATCTGCAACAAATGCAGCTTTAGCTCGGCCGTTTTTTCCAAGTAACACTGTATCGGTATGGAAAGGCTCTTCAACTTTCTTCCCATCAAGTTCCAATACAGTGAATGTATGACCGTGAATATGGATCGGGTGATGGTATTGGGTGACGTTCTTTAGATCGAATATGTAAGTCTTACCTAACTCTAAAGTCGTCAACGGCTCAGGAATATTGTCTTTGCTCATTCCTTCCCATGCTCTTTTATTAGTAAGCCAAAACTTAGGCATCGATTTCCCATCTTTAGAAACTGGTGATACTGCACCTTCCCACTCGAACACAAAATCGATCTCTTCAGCATTAGCAAGATCTAGATTAGGTACGGGGTTAAGAGGCAACAATGGCAATAAACGCCCTTCAGTAAGGGGGGAATCTACTACCTCGAACTCACATAAAGAGAAAGGAAAGCGGCCTTTCATTTGAAGAACATTAACTCGCTCGCCTAATTTGGGCGCTATCAGTCCAATATCCACGCGCATCCCTGGGCCGATTTTATGTTGAGTCAGTTTGTAAGGCGTTTTCACAGGATTACCATCAATGGCAATCACCCATGCCTCAGCCCCTTCGATAGCAATAGGATAAGTGATCGTATTATCGACATTCGCGATACGCAGTCTAGTCGCTGCATACTGCTTCAACTGATATACAGGTTCATGAGCTCCATTAACGCTACTCCGCTCACCAGGAGTGCCCATACGAGCACTGAGTCGGGGAATCATTAAGTCTTTCCATTGACCTTGCTTGTCGATATGCCAATGTTTAAGCATCAATGCGTGTTCTTCGTCAAACTGCACTGGAGTGCTTTCTTCTACGATAATAAGGCCAACTAAACCCATACCGAGTTGTTTAACGCTATTCATATGTGGGTGATACCAAAATGTGCCAGCATCTGGCGGCGTAAACTCATAAATGAATGTTTCACCTGGCATGATTGGTGGCTGACTTAAGAAGGGAACTCCATCCATTTCGATAGGAATTCTTAAGCCATGCCAATGGATAGTCGTCGGCTCTGATAGCTTATTCGTAAAACGAATTGTGACCTTTTCACCCTGTCGACATCGAATCGTCGGAGCTGGAATCTGTCCATTAAAGGCTAAAACATTGGTATCAAATCCCGCGACTAACTCAGCCGTTGAAGGTTCAGCAGTTAAGTCATAGACATACTTACCTTGCCCATCAAGAGACTGCTTCATAGAACAAGCAGGAAAAACAGTTAGTGCAGATATAGCGAGAGATGATTGAATAAACTTACGACGGGAAATATCCATATTTGTTGCCTTTTAGTAATAACGACCAAAATGTAACAAAATATTGAGAATAATTCTCATAAAGAAGTGGGGATTGTGCTGTTGATTGTTTATAAAAGAGGCTGGGATAAGTAAGCACTTACACTTTTAAGGCTAGGTTTCATTAAAAGCAGGAATTATCGACTAAAAATCGAACAAATATAAAGTAAAAAAACAGAGCTTCTGCTGAGGTATTGATATGGCAGGGTGGAGGTTTCTACTCCCAACACACCCTATTTTGGTAAGTCGGAGAATCCGCTGCTTTGCTAATGGCGTATATTAGATTCAGAAAGCAAAAAGGCTCTAGCATTTCTGCTAGAGCCTTAAATATGGCAGGGGTGGAGAGATTCGAACTCCCAACACGCGGATTTGGAATCCGCTGCTCTGCCAATTGGAGCTACACCCCTAAAACTTTTTATTACTTCAGATTCGAAAAAACCTCGCACTAGGCG
>NZ_JAKKCR010000025.1:0-34858 GCF_021728015.1 Vibrio sp. G-C-1
CATTAATTATGTTTAGAGCTTGAGAAACATCCATAAAAAAATCCAAGTGCATTAAATACACTTGGATTTTGACAGCTCTGAAGGATCCTTCAACCGATCGCTTTGGCTTTAACTGATCGGCATTAAGGCTTAGGCCTGCTTTTTATTAACCAGCTTGAACAAAAAAAGAACGCACAACGCACTGATATATAAAAAATTATAAAAGATTGTCAAATCTCAGCAAAATCTATAGTTCGTGCTTATAGAATCCCGTTCATAGTAATTCTTGAACAAGTGATAATGTCAGTAGCCAACACCCGCATCACCGATCTTTTTTATCAATTATTGGATCTATCTGAGGCAGAAAAAACCAAATATCTAAAAGAATTAAAAGCACACCAAGTCGATCTATATGACAAGATTTATCCCTTTATCTGCACCTCAGAGCTAGAGCCTATTACACATATATTTGGTGTAGGCGCCCTCCAAGCTACAAACAAAAAAGCGACTTATTCTGATACATACATTGATAAGTACCACCTGTCTTACGAAATAGGTCGTGGAGGTATTGGTGTTGTCTATGCGGCGACTCGAGTGGACAAGACATTTCATCAAAACCTTGCCATAAAACTCATTCAGCCAACACTGTCTCACCTCATAGATAAAGAATACTTATTTCATGAAGCCCAAGCACTTGCGACGTTGAACCATCCATATATAACCAAAGTGATCGATGGAGGGACGCATGAAGGTTCTGTTTATATCGTAATGGAACACATAAAAGGTTGCACCCTTAGTGAATACCTTGCTACGTATGCATTAAACAAAACAAAGAAGCTCAATCTATTTTTAAAGATATGCGCTGCTATCTCACACGCACACAAACACCAAGTTCTGCATACCGATTTAAAGCCAGAAAATATATTAATCGATTGTGAAGGTCACCCGAAGATACTCGACTTTAATTTAATGAGAGGAATCAGTGACCAATTGTCTGCTTTCCCAATCACAATCAATGCCTACAGCCATGACTACGCTAGCCCAGAGCAAATCAACGGAAGCCCACCCACTGTCCAATGTGATATTTACGCTCTAGGAAAGATCTTAACTTTCATGTTTCCTAAACTACCGATAAGTCAGGGTGACCTCCGCTGCATAATTAAAAAGGCAACACGACGCCACGCCTTACTGCGCTATTCGAGTACCAATGAATTATACAGCGACATTAAGCAGCTGCTCGCTTGCCGTCCGATCACAGCACATCAAGATCAACCATTCTACTCCGCCCTGAAACTATGCCAGCGCCATCCAATTCAATGTGCTTTGTCTGCAGTACTTATCTCATGCGGTGTAGGGCTCTACGCGCCTTTAATTAAAAAAAGCCAACAGCTTCAAATAGAAAAACGAGCATCAGAGAGAGTCACAAAACAATTTGTCCGGACACTTTCTCAAATAAAAGAAAGCCATAAAACGAAAGCATCAATCAATGCGGTACTCAAGCATACGCACAAAGCTGTTTTAGGAGACCCAGACATACCAACAAAAACAAAGGCGAAGCTATTACAAATAATCACCCCGCAGGCTGCTCGCTCAGAATCAAAAAAAGGAAACTGCTAAATATGAGTAACCAACTAACCGACATCGAATCGATCGTGAGCGATTGGAAAGCAGGCTATAAAGGGGCTGAACAAAAACTCTATCATTTCGCTTACTCACACCTTTACACACTCGCCCAACAGGAGCGAAAGCGGAGTACAACCAAGCATGAACAAAGCTGTTGGGTATCTTGGAATAGTATCAATAATACAACGGCTTTGGTTCACGATGCTTACCTCAAGCTCTCTTCTGCTGACACTCAATCAATAAAAAACACTCGCGATTTTTTATTGCTGGCAACAAAAATAATGCGACAAATACTCATCGATAATGCTCGACGTCAACAGGCACAAAAACGCCAACAACCTGCATCCATGAACCATCCAGAACAAGTGCATTTCGAACAACTAATCATTATGGATAAAGCGGTTGATCACTTCACTCTAAACTACCCAAGACAATCAAAAGCGTTCAAGTTGAAATACCTTATGGGCCTTCAAACTCAAGAAATTAGCCAACTTCTAACCTGCAGCGATAGCTTAATTGAAAAAGACTTAAAATTTTCTCGCTTCTGGTTAACGAGGAAAATAAACGCACACCAAACCTATTGAAATTAAATGTACGGGATTTCACTTTAATTTCGCGTCTTGTGAGATGAAGATAATATGAGTTGACGAAATGATTCAAAACTTTGGCGCTGCAACAAAAATTAACCGACCTCGCTGTTGATCCGATGACAACTAGATAAACCAGAAGCTGTGCTTTTGGTTTTTTCATTTCTAGCGCACATGAACCTTCAAACAACCATCAACGTAGATACAAAAACCAAAACTTATCTAGAACAGCAATGGAGTTTGTGATGAATCTACTAATTGAATCATTTGAAGGCGGGATTTACTTGGCTTACCAAATCATTGACGAGCAAAAACAGTTAATCAAAGACGACCACCAGCACCCAATGAAGTTTTTGAGTGTTAACCAAGCACGCGACCACTTTAGCGACCAAGGCGTGGCGTCGGCAATGCTGGTTCACAACAGTGCCTACGACGAAATGTGTGGTGAGCATTGTGGCCACACCCAACCGTTCGAAATTGATTTGAAGTGGAGTTAAATCAACTTCAAATCAATCGCGATAAAAATTAAAAGGCTTACATCAATGTAAGCCTTTCTTATGGGAATCACTTTTCCTCTTATTCATTTAAATCAACGCAGTGTCCGCTTCTGTCTGCGTTTGATGTTTTGCTCTTTCACAATAAAATCGAACAGTGGGGCGAAGAGGTTTGCGAACAAGATAGCCAGCATGATGCCCTCTGGATAAGCAGGGTTGAGTACTCGAATACCAACCGTCATCACACCGATAAGAATACCGTAAGCCCATTTACTCTGATTGGTAAAAGCGGCAGAAACTGGGTCGGTCGCCATAAAGAAAGTACCAAAGGCAACGCCACCCAACACAAAGTGCCAGTAGAACGGCATAGAAAACATCGAGTTGGTTTCGGATCCGATCCAATTCATCAAACTAGAGGTCGCCACAAGGCCAATAATCACACCCGCAACAATGCGCCAAGAGGCTATCTTCATGGCAATCAGAATCAGACCCGTCAACATGATAAGCAGTGACGACACCTCACCCATCGAGCCCGGTATATTACCGATAAACGCATCCATCCAGGTGATCGCCTCGCCAGTCATATTATTGATAAGCGAAGTACTACCACCCTCATACCATTGACTCAGTGGTGTCGCGCCTGAATAGCCGTCAGCGGCAACCCACACAAGTCCACCCGACATGTTGGCTGGATAAGCGAAGTAGAGAAACGCGCGGCCTGCTAGTGCAGGGTTAAGGAAGTTTCGTCCTGTACCACCGAACAGCTCTTTGGCGACAACGATACCAAAAGTGATACCTAATGCGGCTTGCCAGAGCGGAATGGTTGGCGGGAGGATTAGTGCAAACAGCACCGAGCTGACAAAGAAGCCTTCATTAACTTCGTGCTTCCGAACGACTGCAAACAAGACCTCCCAGAAGCCACCCACAACAAACACCGTGGCATAAACAGGCAGGAAATAGAGTGCACCAAGCAACATCTGACTTGCCCAGCCACTTGCTATCAATGACTGCGCATCACCAAATGCCCATGACAAGCGCCAGCTGCTTTCAATAACAGAGGTAAGTTCGTTAAGTTGATAACTGGACGTTAATGCGAGGAAGCTTTGGTGTCCGACGTTATACATCCCCCAAAACATCGCGGGAAAGGTCGCTAGCCACACCAGAATCATGATTCGTTTGAGATCGATACTGTCTCTAACATGGGTCTGACCTCGGTTTACGTTGCCAGGCGTATAAAATATGGTGGCGAACGCTTCATACACTGGATACCATTTTTCATACTTACCACCCGCTTCGAATTGAGGGGATACGCCCTCTAACCACTTATTCAATTTCATATCTTTATAACCTCATTTTATGTGAGTCAATGGCAATACGAAACAAATAAGGTTAGAGAGCAATTTGCATAGTCCACCTTCATAAAGCGGACCTTTAACCAACTATTTGCCATGAGCCTCTGAGAAATAATCAAGAACCAAACTTTGGGGAGAAGATCACACATCGTTTTTCCCTGAAAATTTCTCAAAAATGCGACTAGTTAGCTCATTTTTTCATATGCAATTGATAAAAATATCGAAAAAGCATCTAAAATTCTTATAGAATGCGCGCATAATAAAAAACATAAAAAAGATCAGTTGTGCAAAATAAAAGCAGTGGTTCCACTGAGGTTTTTTATCACCTCATGGATCTCTCCGACGCGGAAAAAAATCTCTATCTAGAGCGACTAGAGCAAGAACAACCCAGCTTATATCAGCAAATACTTCCTCTCATTAACGAAGTATCCTCAGAGCAGATAACATCACTGCTCGGCTTTCACGCACAACAAGCAACAGGATCCGAACTTAGCCTCACCGACACCTTAGTCGATAAATACTATATATCTCATGAGCTCGGTCGCGGTGGTATGGGAGTTGTCTACTCAGCCAGTCGAGCAGATAGGACCTTTGAGCAAGACTTAGCGATCAAATTCATACAACCAGCTCTTACACATATTTTAGGTAAGCATGCTCTATTCCAAGAAGCGCAATTACTCGCACATTTAAACCATCCATGTATAGCCAAAGTGTTTGACGGCGGAGTCTACGAAGAGTCGGTCTACATTGTGATGGAACGGGTTGAAGGGGAAACACTTTCTCTGTACTTACAGAATCGTTCTTTCAGTGAAAAACAAAAGCTCAGTTTATTTAAAGAAATTTGTTCAGCAATTGAACATGCCCATCAGAAACAAGTACTGCATGCTGATCTCAAGCCTGAAAATATCTTAATTGACCCTTTGGGTTCACCTAAGATTCTCGACTTCAATCTAACCCAAAAGGTCAAACAACCTGCACCCCACCAAAGCTCAGATGCCTCCATACTAACAGCCTACAGCAAGGCCTATGCCAGCCCAGAGCAGATTGCAGGTCACTTCTTAACTCAACAAAGTGATATTTACTCACTGGGTAAGGTTCTAGCATTGATTTTTGACTCTTCTTCAAACTTAGATATTAATCTAATTGTAGAAAAAGCGACAAACCACGAACCTTATCGTCGCTATGCCAGCGTAAGTGAATTGCGCCAAGATATAGTACGTATCTTAGAGTTCCGCCCCATTTCTTTGAGAGAGAAGCAGCCGCTCTATTCATTAGCAAAGCTCTTAAAGCGACGCCCGGTGCAGAGTGCTCTAACGATTCTATTACTTCTGTCAGGCGCCACATTTTCAACAGCGATATTCCATAAGAATGTGCAGCTACAAAAAGAAAAGCTAGTCGCGGAAGAGATGATGTATGAAGTGACGAGCCTGCTGTTTCATGCCAAAGGCAGTGATGCAGCAAAAATGTCAGTAGGCACGATGCTTGAACTCACTAGACGTCGGATATTATCAAACCCTGATTTACCCAAAGACGTTAAACAAAAAATGCTATTAGCCATGCTGACGCCATCACCTGAAAAGTCCGTGATTAACAAAAATAAAGAAAAGTCATCCAATAATTAATTATGAAAAAAATACTTCTCCTACTGATAACTCTCTATTCAACAAGTCTTTACATTCGTGCTAATGGTAGCGAACCTCTCACCGGGTATTTTATTGATTCCCCAGTATCAGGGCTTTACTACGAAACCAGCTCCAATCTTTCGGGCACCACTGATAAAGGGGCATTCCAATACAATTCAGGTGATATCGTCAGCTTTTTTATTGGCACCGACAATTCGGGTTACTTGCTGACAACGCTTTCGGGCCAGGAGGTAATAACACCAACCCTCTCGTCAACTCGTCCAAGCCGCAGCATCAACATGACTCGTTTACTTTTATCGCTTGATGATACTCCAGAACACCGCGATGAAATCATCTTAGCGAGTAAAGTTTTATCTGACGTAGAGTTTCAAAAGAAGCTCAAAAATCTCGACTTAAGCTACTTAGATGCTCAAGAGTTAGGCATTGATCTTGTTTCAGTCAAAGAAGCGGCAAGACACCTCAACCAGAGCCAAGAATACATCAAGAATAACTTCGCCTCAGAGGAAATCATTTTTTCTCCGAAAGACAAAGTGCTTCATAATATTATTATTGCTAAGAAAGACTATGCCGGACGCGCCTGCTTTTACGACTTAGCTCATCACACTAATCCAAAATACAAAGGTCCGATTGGAGAGCTTAGTTACCAAATCACAGACACAGAACTCATTCAGTTCCCAGGAACCGGCGACTATTTTAACGGATGTAACCTACGCCCTTACCAGACACCCCAGAAGATCATTCGCGAGCCATTATCCAACAGCGATGGTTGGACAGGCTTTACCAGTTGCGCTCAAAAAGGCTGCACTCGCCATGATTTGAGTGGATTCTCAATTGAAGACTACAACGATGAAGGGGACTGGAAGTACCGTACCGTTGCATTAGATTTTGATACCGAAACTGAGCTATTGATGGAAAAAACCCAAGGTTTGGGACAGAAAGAACACATCCGTCACTCAAACAAAGCTGAGATGATTTGGTTTACCTACACCAATAATCGCGGTAATCACATCCCTTATGAAGGTGTTTGGCAACATACTCAATATCAACAAGCCGACATCATAAATGAGTGCCTACTCATCAAAGATAAACGCATTTTTCTTGGCCCAAGCGACACTGAGACATGCTCAACAAACCACCAGCAATACACGCAAGAGGTTACAGAAAAATTTGGAGATATGTGGTGGCTGACGAACCCAGAGCCTACAACTTCTCTTGCCCAGATGAATGTCACCGTGCGTTGGTATGACTCAGTACCACAGCAGCATTTCACCGCATGGGAATATTTACCTGCAGGTCAAGATTGGGACCAAGGCATACTCTATAGATTCAAACAAAAAATTTCACTAAACCCTGATAAATCCCATAATATCAGCACCCTATCAGTTTCTGAATTTACCAAGGTGAGGTCTAACAGCTAATGGCAACTGCAACTCCAGATATCACACAAATCATCCAACAATGGCAATCCGGCGATAAAAGTGCCGAAACCGATTTATATCAATTCGCTTACTTACAACTAAGACACATTGCTCAACAAGAACGGTCTCGCAGCGCCCAAAAATATGGTACTGATAATCAAGTACTGAGCGACAGCATGAACAGCACGACTGCTTTGATTCATGACGCTTACCTGAAGATCTCCTCATCTGACCTTCAATCGATCAAAAATAAAAAAGACTTTTTCCTTATGGTTGCAAAAGTGATGCGCCAGATTTTAATCGATAATGCTCGCCACCTTCAGGCAAAAAAACGCCAACAGATAACCATACTGAGCGACAGCCAAGACGATAGGTTCGAGCAATTAATGATCATGGATAAAGCGATAGATAACTTCAGTATTCATTATCCACGGCAGTCTCAAGCCCTCAAGCTCAAGTACTTGATGGGTATGAAAAATAGAGAGATCAGCGATCTCCTAGAGTGTAGTGCAAGTCTGATTGAGAAAGATCTCAAGTTCTCTCGCTGTTGGCTACAGAGCAAATTGGTATAACGCATGAAAAAACGTGTATCTCTTGTTGTGTTAGTTGGGTGTAGTAGTTTGTTTGGGCTTCCATCATGGTTAGCTTCACAAGAACCGTCCACTCAGTCATTGTTAAAAGAAACCAAGTCATCGTTATCCGACCCGGCGTCCTCTAGGGCTGGCTCAAACGAGGCAGCTTCCACTCCATCGAATGATTCAGAAGCATCCCTAAAGGCTTTCATTGAAAGTAAACCAAAACAGACGCTCAAGGTCGTAGCTACCTCTGCATTGACTGCCTCCGGGGAGCCTGAGTTTTTACGAGAAGAATTCATGCCATTTGACACTGTCACTCAAACGTTGATTGTATCAAATGAAGGCGAACGAACAGACCGCAATCAAAAACCACGAGTAAACTCAGCGATCCAACAGAGTATTCAACACGAAATCAATCAATGGCCCTTAACGGAAAACTCTCCGATTAACCACTCGGTTGATATTACAGGACTATTTGAAGATCCTGATGATGACCTACTGACGACACAAGTCGCCGTTAATCACCCGAAGTTCTCAGTTTCGAATCTCGGCGAAAAGACAAGCATCCAAGGCACCCCAAAAGTAGGTGAGGCGCCAACTCAGCTTATTGCTCGAGCCAAAGATAATTACCATGGTTCAGAAGAGAATGCATGGGTTACAACCCGCTTTTCTCTCCCTTCGATCTCTTCAGGGCTTGAGGAAGATGGTTTGCACCCTTTGATTGGTGACACTTGGTATCGACTGGAAACCAACCATCGATTTTCAGGCAAGACTTACAATTATGAAAAGGTATACTGCGAAGCTTTTAAATTTATCAATGATGAAGTGTTCTTCGCATCTTCGAACACCTTAACCACCTGCCCGAATGAATATGAACTGCGTATAGTCGGGAGTTATCAGGTTGATGGCGATACTCTTATCGTCTCTAGCACCCAGTCGATATTTGATAATGACATGCGCTGGAAAATCTTAGAAACCTACCCAAGTCACCCGACGTTCACCACCGCTCATGTGGCACAAGTAAAAATGGGCAATGAGTATGAAACTTATACGGTTGCCTCTAAAACTCAAATAGAGCAACGCATAAACACTATTACAGGCTTAGAGGCACTACAACTGACACCTGTCAACTATATGTACTTGGCCAACGACGGTCACTACTACTTAGGTTGGTATGGTATGCAAATAAGCAACTACCAACAATCAGATCCGACTTCACCAGATAGAATGGATGGTGATCTCAATGTACAGTCTTACAATACAACGGTTATTTGCGAAGATTTACTCGACAAATTTAATCACTACTCTGTTGGTGGGCAAGGGGTGTACGGTGAGATCATTGGACAAACCATCGGGGAGACCTATGAACCTATCGAGTGTGGTGAACAGCCATTGGGCAACCTTCAATACTCTTACTTTGATGTCGACTTTCTCGAATTCGATGAGTTCAAGCATGGCGAAGTATTTAGTATCATACTTCGCCCTAAGCTCGAGTGGCGTCATAAGGTTGAAGAGATCAAACTCAATGTTCGATATCTAGACCCTAACTCCTAGAAGCTCCAAAGAGCCTGTAAGCCAGTACTGAATGTATAGGTGTCGGCTTCAGGTAAGGTCGCATTTTTTTGTTCGGTTACGTAATCGGTACACACTCCATCAACCATGGTTTTACAGTATGTGGTTGTCACTATTTCTGTATCCGACTGAAAACGCTTCTCATAACCAAACATTGCATACCAACCTAAGTGCATACCGGATGTCACTTCATAGCTCACCGATCCTTCCACTGCTGCTCGATAGCCGAAGTCGTAGAAGTCAACATCCTCAAATTGCGTATTCGAAGTCACACTCCAAACTGGCAAACCAAAGGTCGCCTTACCACTGATGTGCCATTTATCACTAAGATACAAACTACCGTCATCGTAGGCTAAACCAACATCCATAAAGATATCCGTCGAAGTCTCCTCCCACGTACCGTAAAAATATTTGTTCCCCGTATCGGTATGGTTTTTCACGCCGTAGCGTGTAAACGTCTGATAAGTAAGAGATGGACCACCAATTACACGCCAGTTATCTTGCAATTTGTAGTGTAGCTGAATGTTGGTTACCGTCTTCAAGTACTCCATCTGGTTATTCTGAACGGAAGCGCCATTATTAACCCAATCCTCTTTTGAACTCTGAGGAGAAAATGATGCCAGTGCATCAATAGAGAAATCGAATCTATCATTAACGTAATACACCCCCCCCGTATTTAGTGTCGGGTTAGTCACCGTTACATCCGACCTTAACCCACCAAAGTGCTCTTGATACGTCACATTTTCCAAACCAACCGTGAAATACGAGTAGCCATATTTATCACTATCATGTGTTTGTTGGGCCATTACCAAAAACGGCAATAGACTCAAACCGATCCATTTTTTCATTTTTATATCTATCAAACTAATTCGGGGCAGCATGCTATTGAAATTTGAAATCGATTAGAAGAGCGATCGTGCAAATAAAAATCAAATAAATTTTACGGTTTTTTTATGCCTTTACGTGCGTTGAAAAGACAATCAACAACAAGTAAAACATTCACCAGTTAAATGTAAATATCATAAAATGAAACAAACAGAGCTTGGCTAGAGCTCTACAAAGGATATGAAATGAAAAAAGTTAGTTTACTAGCAGCGTCAGTTGCTCTTGCCTTAACAGGCTGTGGCGGCTCAGATAGCGATAGTTCAAGCACTCCTCCTGATGGTGTAGTGATTACAGCTATTGATGGTTACTTACAACACGCTGAAGTTTGGGTCGATGTGAATGGCGACTTCGAACTAGATGAAACCGATACGAAGCTGAGCATCGAAACAGACGAAAACGGTCAGTTCACTCTGCCAAGCAAACACAAAAGCAGTACTGTATTTATCAAAGCAGTTAAAAACAAAACAATTGATAAAACACGCGGCTTAGTTACAGACAACTTCGAACTCGCGACACCAGCTGGCTCAAGTATCATAAACCCAATGACTAATATGGTCATTGAGCAATTAGAAGAAGCGAACAATAACGGCTCAGAACTTACTCAAGAAGAAGCAGAAGCAACGGTTGTTAAATCAGTAACGGATTCTGGTCTAACAGCCTCTAAAGAGTTAATCTTTGGTGACTACATTGCTGACGATTCTGAACAAGCACAAGCACTGAACGTAATTGGCGAAACACTAGTTGATCACTCAAACTTAACTATTGAAAAACAAATAGAACTGACTGAAGCTGTTGCACTAGAAGCTCAAACAGTCATCTCAAGCGATGAGAGCCTAGATGAATTCTCTCCAATAGTAGAAATTCCAGCAGATGATAGCCCAATCACGGTAACACCTAACTCTCGTCCTGTTGATAATAAGAATGGCATATTAGGAAACATTACTCTTGCTCCTTCAGATGCTTGGGTAGACTTAGATGTTTCTGATTTATTCCAAGACGCAGACAGCGATACATTGACGTTCGACCTTAAAGAACTAGCTAACAATCTCAACGGATTAGCGGTTGATATCAACACAGGCATAATCACTGGTGATCTAACAACACCTGGCACTTATAACTACCAGATCTTCGCGAAAGATTCTCACCGAGCACTGTCATATCCACTGAACCTTAAAGTAATAAAGCTAACTGAAAACCAATCACCCGAAGTGATCGCAGAAGAAGAAAAAAGACTGCAAAGCGTGATTAATGGCTGGCAACTTCAAGAAGGTGAAATATTTAACCAAACCATCGATCTAGCAGGCTTATTCAACGATGAAGATGGTGATGTCGTTAAATACCGCTCTGGTGCTCTGACTGTTGATGGATTAACCATTACCCCAACGGAAGACACAAGTTCAATCGTTACTATTTCGGGCACACCAAGTAAATCGTACCAAGCAGGACAAACCTTCAATGTCGGTGGCGTTGATAACGATGGCGTACCAACCTACGTGACATTTACCTTACCAGAAGTGTTAGAAGGTACCCCTGTAGAGCCGCCACAACCAGAACTAGGCTTTACACAAGTACACTTCGATAAAGGTGGTGTATGGCAAATGGCTAGCTTTGACTACGGTGACGCAGAGGTAGCGTTTGCATCTCTACGCGTTAACAATGGTCAGAATGAACTGTGTTTTGCGACAGATGACTCTTCTGCATTCTCAACGCTTAGCCGTCAAGACTGGTTGAGCACGCTAGACTACATGCAGCACAACTACTGGGATCTTGGCCGAGATAGCCTGCTCAAAGGTGACGACTGTTTCGCAGTCACATTAAATAACAACGGCACGGTTGATTTGCCTGGTGATGCTGGTACAGATACGGCAACAATGCTCTACCAAAACGTCACCAAAAACGGTGATTATCAGATTGTGATGCTAGTCGAAGAGTCTACTGGCCATAAAGAGCTGTTTTGGATGGACTCAACAGAAGTAGAAGATGGTGTTAACTACAATTCGTTCTCTTACCCAGGCCAAAACGACATGACAGTTGGAGTAACTCTTGATGAGTTCCTACTTGTTGATGATGATGGTGGACGCAATGACCTTTACCCTCTACTTGATAAGTTTACTTATTCAATGACAGGTAAGAATGCTGAGAACCTTGCGGAAGGCAAATACACAGCAACACCAATCACTGAGCAGGGTCAAGATTGGACAGCTAACTGGATTGTTGGTGAGAATATTGATGACTACAATAAAAAACAGATCAACCCATACTTAGGGCTAGTAGAGGACAACGACGACTGCAACTGTGTTGTAACTCGTCGCTACTTTAATTACCGCGACTTTGGTGAACTCACTATCGGTATTGGTGATCACAATAAAGATGCACAATTTGGCTACGGCCACGATGACAACGGCTTCTTCTTTATCAAGTCAAATCAAGAGGAAACGATCAAGCTCATCCACGACGCTTGGAACAAGTAGAGCACTGAATCTTTAACACAAAACCCCGCCAAAGCGGGGTTTATTTCCCTAGAAACACAATAACAACAGCAAATACACCTCACCAATAACTAATCCCACAAATTTTTTATGACAATTTTTACGGATTTTCTATTAATTTCCGTATCTTGCACCTACCGAATACAAGCTGTAAAAACTAGCCCGTTTTTATATAACTTCAAAAAAATAATAGATTTCACTCGGTAAG
The DNA here is from genome assembly GCF_021728015.1 of Vibrio sp. G-C-1. Lineage (NCBI taxonomy): Bacteria > Pseudomonadati > Pseudomonadota > Gammaproteobacteria > Vibrionales > Vibrionaceae > Vibrio > Vibrio sp. G-C-1. The sequence continues at coordinate 12,826 of NZ_JAKKCR010000025.1, forward strand.
GATGGAAAGAATGAAGAAGGTTAGTTTACTAGCAGCGTCAGTGGCTATTGCATTATCAGGTTGTGGCGGTTCAGATGGTGGTTCATCTGACGAAGCAACCCCAGGCGGTATCGTGATTACTGCCATCGATGGTTACTTAGAAAATGCACAAGTTTGGATTGATACAAACGGCAACCTAAAACTAGATTCAGAAGATAAACAGCTTGATAGCAACACCAATGAAAACGGTGAAATTACTCTTCCAAATGAGTACAAAGACAAAGCTGTTTTTATTAAAGCAATTGCTGGTCAAACTATCGATAAAACTCGCGGCTTAGTAAACTCCGACTTTGAATTAGCAACAACTGCTGGTGCTACTGTTGTTAGCCCGATGACCAATATGGTTGTTGAGCAAATGGAAGCAAACAGCAGCCTTACTCTAGAACAATCTCGAGAGAATGTGGTGAAGTCAATCACTGACTCAGGACTTGAAGCGTCTGACACTCTGATTTTTGGTGACTACATTGCTGATGAATCACAAGAAGCAGAAGCACTTAACGTCATAGGTGAGACATTAGTCGACAACTCAACCATTTCTGTTGAGCAACAGCTACAGCTAACCAATTCTATCGCAGAAGAAACGAAAAAGATTATCGATGACCCAACCGAGAACCTAAAAGATTTCTCTCCTGTTGTTGAAGTACCTGAAGATGGTGGCGCACCTATTGTCACGCCAAACTCTCGCCCTACGCACGACCAAGCCGATGGTCACCTAAACCCTGTTGTTATTATTAAAGGTGATGCTTGGGCTCCTATTGATACGTCTCTTAACTTTAGTGATGCTGAAAGCGATACCTTAACTTATGAGCTAAAAGAGCTTACAGGGACGTTAAATGGTCTGAACATTGATAGTACAACTGGTGTTATTGGTGGAAAGCTCGAAGCAGCAGGTGAGTTCAATTACCAAATATTCGCAAAAGATGCTCATCAATCACTGTCTTACCCTTTAAATCTAAAAGTAACGGTTGAAGCGGACAATACAGCACCTGTCCTAAACAAAGCAGAACAAGCGCGCCTTCAGTTAGAAGAAATAGATACTTGGTACCTGCAAGAGGGGGAGGCTTTCTCTCAAGATATCGACATTAGCAACCTATTTACTGACGCTGATGGTCATATTCGCCGTACAAGCGTTGGACTTGGCGGTGTCGTTCCTGGCCTATTAAGCGATACGGATCTAGAAAATCTAATCATTACGATTTCTGGCACACCTGCTCGCCCATGGAACCAAGCTGGCAAGATTACTATCTCTGTTACTGACAATGATGGTGCAGAGTCTGAAGAGTCTCTATTACTTATGCCTCACGTATTAGAGGGTACTCCAGTAGAACCACCAACGAGTTTTGAAAACACCTATTTGTACGAATCACCAATTGAAGGTTTTGATACAGAAGACCACTACTATGGTGCAGGTGCTGTTTGTGAGGTGCGCTATTTCGACTCTGTGACCAAAGAGCTTTATGGTTCAAAACGTACATTAGAGAATTATGAAAAGTGTCCTACCATTGACGCGTCTATCAAACCAAGTGACAACGTTAATTTTGAATCATACGGTGCTTACTCGATTGATTCTGAAGGTAATTACATCCTAAATGTAGAAGAAGGTACTGACCTAATTACTATCAAGTATAAACCTGAACAGCGTGGAGACTATTTTATCATTCATGGTTCAGAGACATTAACTGGGGTAGATATCATCCCTGAAGTTTACAACCTAATGTATGCAGCTTACACCAACGCTGAAGACATCAACTCAACGATTGGCCAATGGACAACCGACGGCATCGAGAATGATAACTGGGTTGAACGTCAAGTGCATTACATTGATAGCAATGGCTCTGTTCAACAGATGAAAGTTGATGCAGCGATGAATAGTGTTGACGAAAACTGTGTAGGCAATATGTGTGAATCAGGCCAAGCCGATGCAGATATCTTCATCAATATGAGCTGTGATGATGTCAAAGACATTTATTCTTTCATCGCCAACTATTCTATATCAGAAACCCCGATAATGTGGGATGTAGCTTTCTACGAGCAAGGTTCTGAGTGTAGTGTCGATTTCACATCTTACAGCCCTATATCTAACGGTATTCATACGCTATTAGGCGAAGTAAATGAAAAATACCAAGGGCACTACGAAGACATTAGTTTTAGCTTCTTAAAAGACTAAAAACAAAAACCCCAGCACATCGCTGGGGTTTCTTTTGTCTGTGCCTTTCGGCCTACGGTAACTCCAAGACTCTTAACGCTACTTCACGCACATCACATTAAGCAATGAAGAACCTTTCAATTGGTTTACGTTTCCGTTGGTAAACAGGCCTTTCTTATCTGCGCCCCAATAAGGTAGATGCATTGGCCAGTTCTGTTTTTCCATAACTTTTGAGCTCAAGATGCTCTGCCATTGCTTTTCAGTCATCAGTTTCATGCTGACCTGATTACACACCAACTCAGCGCTATCGAAATCTAGGCGGCTCCAAGGCTTACCTTGCTCCATATAGAACTGCTGCTGATGGTCTAGAAGGTAAGGAATCGCATATTGGCTACCCGCAACATTGGCTGTCACACGGATTTCGATTTCCAAATCGTTGTCTGAATTCGCGTTACCGCTTGGTAGCGTCTGAATAGCTGCAGCACTCGTTACCGCTGCCGCTTGCTTCGCAGCCACAGGTTTCGGAGCAGGTTTTGGTTTTACAGGGGCCTTAGGCTTTACAGATTTTGACTCTGCCGGTTTTGCAACGATAGGCTGTGATGAGGTTTTCGACTTATCGACCATGCGAATAAAGGCTTCACCATAACCGGGAACCTTGCGCACCTGAGCTAGGTCTTTTCTCGCATCAGAGAAGGTAGAATAAGGTCCGATTAAGCAACGATAGTCTCCGCCTTCAGGCTTCATCCAAACGTTGGTCGAGATCTTCTCATATAGGGGCTTTGCTCGGTTCAGTGACAAAGGCTTATTCAGCAGACCACATTGAACCCAAAACAGCTCGTTATCTGAATGACGTTTAGGCGCCTTACTCCCCCAAACACCCTTGCCGATCGGACATGATTGCTCTAGCTGTGGTAATTGGTTAGTGCTTGCCTGAGTTGCATCACATAGAACCGACTCTGCACTCACTTGGCTCGAGACCAAAAGGGATGCAGCGATAAGCCCCATACGATAATTTCTCATCACAGCACGACATACAGCATTCATTGTCAATTTCATAACCACCACTTAAACCCTTACGGGCTAATTATTACCGAATCCATATCGATAAAACATGAATTCCATTTTAAGTATTATTGACACTATCAATGATACTAAGTTCCAGATCCATTAAGCAAAAAAAGAGCCGTAATTGCTTACGGCTCTTAATTTAGTGACTTTTTTATCTAAAAATCAATCAGAGCTATCACCCTTTATAAATTTTAGGGTTAAACACGTCACGTAACCAGTCGCCTAATAGGTTAATAACTAGAACCAATGTTATCAAAAGCACACCTGGGAATGCTGTGATCCACCATGCTCCTGAGAAAATGTAGTTAAAACCTGTACTGATCAGAGCACCCAGTGATGGTTGGTCTACCGGAAGACCTAAACCTAGGAAAGAAAGTGCCGCTTCTGACATGATGGCATTTGCCACCTGTACCGTAGAGATAACCAAAATTGGAGATAAACAGTTAGGCAGAATATGACGGAACATGATGCGAGGCGCTCTAAAGCCCATCACACGTGCCGCTTCTACGTATTCTTTCTTCTTCTCTGCCAATACCGATGCACGAATTGTACGAGCATACTGCGGCCATTCAGCAATACCGATGATCACCACCAGCATAACAACGGCATATTGCGCATAGAAGTCACTGCCGAAGCTAGCCTTAAAGATGGCCGAGACAATGATCGCAACCATCATGGTTGAGAACGAAAGCTGAACATCGGCAAAACGCATCAAGAAGCTATCAATACGGCCACCGAAGTAACCCGCAGACAGACCAATGATGATACCTAGAGTCAGCTGAAGGCCTACCGCTAGGAAACCGATCGTCAATGACAGACGCGAACCGTAAAGCATAGTAGATAAAATATCACGGCCTTGCTCATCCGTTCCGAGCAAGAAACGTTCTTCGCCATCTTCCATCCATGATGGTGGAAGCTCTGAATCCATGATATCAATCGATGTCACGTCGTACGGGTCTGTTGGCGCTAGAATAGGTGCTGCTAATGCCATCACTAAAAAGATTGAGAAAATGGCGAAACTCACCATTGCCACTTTGTCGCGTAAGAAGTAATACACAATGTCTGATTGCTTAAAACGTTCCCAGCGAGACGGCACTGTCGATGTCTGTTCCATGATTATGCTCCTTTCCCTGTGATGTTAACGGTTGGGTTGATAACACCGTAAAGCAAATCAACAATCGTGTTAGTCACTACGAAAATAAGACCAACAAAAATAACGTATGCGGTAATCAGTGGTGTATCTACACGGTTGATCGCTTCTAAAAATAAGAAACCTGTACCGGGCCACTGGAAAACCGTTTCAGTAAGAATGGTGTATGCCACCATAGTACCAATCTGAACACCACCAACAGTAAGAACCGGTAGCATGGTGTTTTTCAATGCGTGTTGGTAATAGATTTTGTTTAGCGCTAAGCCTTTCGCTTTACCAAACTTAATGTATTCAGAACTTAGAACCTCTAGCATTTCAGAACGAACTAGACGAATAAACAAAGGCAGCATGATAGATGCCAGTGCAATGCTCGGCAGTACTAAGTGTGCAAGGCCATCGAGCGTTAAGAAGCCAGACTCCCAACCAAACCAGTTTGCAGTATCACCACGTCCAAATGACGGTAGCCAACCTAGCTCAATAGAGAACACATACATCAGCATGATTGCAGTTAAGAAAACAGGTACCGAGATGCCGATACTACTGCCCGCCATGACCAATTTAGTGAAGAAACTTTTTGGGTGTATTGCAGAATAAACGCCTAATGGAATCGACAGACAAACAATAATCAGAGAAGCACCGAACACAAGTTCAAGCGTCGCGACCAATTTGTCTAAAATTACGTCCACAGCAGGGCGTTTAAAGAAATATGAAGTACCAAGATCACCTTGTAGGGCTGCGCCTATAAAGCGAGTATATTTTGTAACGAAGGGATCATTTAAGCCGAGTTCATCGCGTAGCGCTTGACGCTCCGCCTCTGAAACAGATTGACCGACTAACTCACGTAACGGGTCGCCCAGGTTATCCTGAATGGCAAACGCCACCAAACTGATCACAAACATCACTATCAGTGCCTGAAACAGGCGCTTGACCAGAAACGTAACCATTCCTTGCCCCTTATCTATCCATGACTGTCTAATCGAAATCCGCGACTAGACAACAAAAAATTCAGTCTTAAAAAAGGTATTTAGCCAGACTGAAGGAAGACCAAATACCGAAACTTAAATCTATATCTTAATAATATTGAGAGCCTGAAAGCTTCAGGCTCTCGATTCTAGCAAGCTAGATTATTTTACAACTAGGTCGCCGAAGTAAGGCATAACCATTGGGTTTACTACGTCTGCTGCACCTACGTTAGATTTCGCGCCCCACGCTTCACTTTGCCAGTGTAGAGGTACGAATACTGCATCGTTGTAAAGTGTTGCTTCAACGCCTTTCAGCATCTTAGAACGCTTAACAGGGTCAGTTTCAGTGTTAGAAGCTTCTACAATCGCATCCATTTCTGGGTTTGAGTAACCAGAACAGTTGTATTGACCACGGCCCGTCTCTTCGTTACGAGTCATTGTTAGGAACTCGTTGAAGTTAGCTGAATCTTCTGTATCTGAGTGCCAGCCGATCATCATCATGTCTGCTGAACATAGGTCAAACTCAGGCCAGTACTGTGCTTTAGGCATCGTCTTAAGATCAACTTTGATACCAATCTTAGACAGCATTGCCGCAGACGCTTGCGCTACTTTCGCATCGTTCACGTAACGGTTGTTAGGCGCTGCCATAGTTAGTGTAAAGCCATCTTCGTAGCCAGCTTCTTTCATCAGCTCTTTCGCTTTTTTCAGATCGTAACGAGGAACTAGATCTTCGTTGTGACCCGCGTAGCCTGTTGGGCTTTGCTGACCAGCAGCTGTCGCGAAACCTTTCATGATTTTCTTAACAATACCTTCATTGTTAATCGCATGAACGATTGCTTGACGAACGCGCACATCTTTCAGTGCTTCGTTGCTGTTTTGGTTCATTTGGAACGTAATGATACGAGTACCAGGTAGCGTTACTAGATCGATGTTCTTAGCGTTTTTAACACGCTTGTGATCGTTTGGTGCTACAGGGTGAATCATATCCACATCACCCGAAAGAAGTGCTGCTACACGCGTTGCATCTTCTTTGATTGGCACAAGTGTTAGCTTGTCTACGTTGCCTTCAGTTTCTGTGTCCCAGTAATCGTTGAAACGTTCGAACGTTACTTTAACGCCTTGCTCACGTTGAGTTACGATGAATGGGCCAGTACCTGAAACGTTAGTCGAAGCGAACGAGTTACCGTGCTTAACTAGCTCAGATTTATCATTACCTTCCGCTGTCTGACCAGAGTAGAACTTGCTGTCCATTGGGAAGATGTAAGTTGCTGTTTGTAGTACTAGTGGGTAAGCCGCTTTTGATATTAGCTCAACTGTGTAGTCATCCACTTTTACCATTTTTTCGTATGGCGTGAAGATAGACTTAAAGTCTGGAGAAGCTTGTAGACGTTCAAAAGTCCACACAACATCATCAGCAGTCAGTTCGTTACCAGAGTGGAATTTCACACCTTTACGTAGGTTAAAACGGAAAGTCGTATCATCAACACGCTCCCAGCTAGATGCTAGGCGGCCTTCAAAATCCATCTCTTGAGTGAAACGTACTAGAGGGTCAAACACCATGTGAGACATTTGCAGTGTGCCACCAGACAGCTGCTCGTGCGGGTCAAGTGATACTGGGTCAGCTGCGTAGCCAACGGTAATATCTGCTGCTGCTGCACTAAAGCTTAGGCCAGCTGCCATTAAAGCTACTGCTAATTTGCTTTTCATGGTTTTCATTGCATAACTCCTTCATGCGGGAATCCAGATCCCTAGTTGTTGTATTTGCGTCTGTTTATTGTTTTTAGCAAGCCAAACTCCAGCCTACTGATTTTTATATCGCGGCGTTTGCCACTGCTTTTTCTTCTCTTAAACCCGTGAATTCAGGCATTAAAGAAATTAGGTGTTTGCTGTATTCATGCTGAGGCGATTGGAACAGCTGCTCTGTTGGCGCTACTTCCAATAGTTCTCCCATTTGCATCACACCAACACGATCACACATTTGACGAATAACCGGTAAATCGTGACTGATGAACAGCATGGTTAGGTTGAGCTCGTCTTGTAAGTCTTTTAATAGATTAAGAATCTGAGCCTGTACCGACACATCCAACGCCGACGTAGGTTCATCACAAATCAGAAGACGTGGGCGAGTTGCCAAGGCGCGAGCGATAGAAATACGCTGACGTTGGCCACCTGAGAATTCGTGTGGGTATTTAACTCCAGCCATCTTGCCTAAACCAACGTGCTCTAGCAGGTCGTGAACGATCTGACGAGTTTCATTCTCGTTGCGCGTAAGTTTATGGAATCGGATAGGTTCAGCAATGATGTCGAAGATCTTCATTCGAGGGTTCATTGATGTGTATGGGTTTTGGAACACCATCTGCATTTGGCGGCGCATTGGGCGACGCTCTTTCTCAGACTTAAGCCCAGTAAGGTCAATACCTTCAAAGGTCACTTTGCCTGAGTTAGGTGCGTACAAGCCAGCAATCACACGAGCAATCGTTGATTTACCCGAACCAGATTCACCCACAAGACCAAAAGTTTCACCTTCGTGTACTTCAAAGCTCACATTGTTTGACGCCTGAACGTACTCACGACGACTCTCAAAGAAAGAATCCTTGGTAGTAAAGCGTAAGTTGACGTTTTCAACATTCAACAACGGGCCAGTGTAATCACGGTGATCTTGGCTTTGACCTAACCAGTGGTTTTTCACATCAAGTGGTTCCATCTCGTGCGCTTCTTCGATGTAGCTCACAAGAGGGAAACGATCGAGTTTACGATCTGAACGCGGAACCGCTGAGATAAGACTGTGCGTGTAAGGGTGTTCAGGAGTACCAAGGACTTTCGCCGTCGGGCCAAACTCAACTAAATCACCACGATACATAACCGCTACGCGATCGGTAACGTTAGATACGACACCCATGTCGTGCGTGACCAACATACAACCTACGTTCTTCTTAATACATAGGTCGCGAATTAAACCCAAAATCTGGTCTTGGATAGACACATCCAGTGCGGTTGTTGGTTCATCTGCGATGATTAAGTCAGGCTCACCGGCCAATGCGATCGCGATAACAACACGCTGACGCATACCGCCAGAGAATTGGTGTGGGTACTGCTTTAAACGGTTTTCTGGTTGCGGAATACCAACTTGGTTCATCAAGTCTAATGAGCGTTGGTAAGCTTCTTGATCCGAAACCTTCATGTTGGCATGAATCGTTTCTTTTAACTGCTGCTCTACTGTGAATAGAGGGTTAAGAGAAGTCATTGGGTCTTGGAAGATAAAACCAATCTTTGAGCCGCGAACAGAACGCATCTGTTCAGGAGATAGGCCAGAGACTTTTTCGCCATCCAAAAATACCTCGCCGCTAGCAATGCGACCAGGAGGGCTCAGTAGATCGATCACAGCATTGCCTACTGTTGATTTACCGGCACCAGACTCCCCTACAACGCCAACAATCTCACCACGTTCAATGTTGAACGAAAGCGATTTTACTGCTGCGTGAACTCCATGACGAGATGGGTATTCGATACGAAGATTTTTTACTTCTAAAAGTGACATTACCAGACCTCTACTGCTTTGGCAGCTCTCTGCCCTGTCTGCAAAATTGAATCCATTCTTACCAGAATATTGTTCTGATATTTTATACGGTTGACAATTTGGCAAATAATTCACAGAAAAGCAACAAAAATAGGATAAAAAGTCGACATTAAACGCTTAACAAGCAAAAGCACCACATAACTATTCACCCAGAGAGCATATAGTAATAAAAATCAACATTCTATTGTCGATAATAAATACTCACAAACCCCTTACTACCACTTACTTGTAGAGTTAAAACTATGGTTAAAAGCAGATCTCACTACCAGTCACTAAAAACAAATAATTATTCCAAAAAACAATTAACACTATAGAAACAAACGCTAATTTTTGTCATTTAAGCAAACAAAACAACCAGATAGAAGCACATTAACCATATATATTACCCCTAACATCATTTCAAGGAATACCAACCAGTGAAACGAAAGACTGACTAAAATGGAGACGATTTTGAGCGACTTGATGTAAAGAAAACTGTCAAATACAGGCCTTAGAGAACATATTTAGCGTCAAATTTCACTTTTCATAGAAATCTCTAGACCAAACCTATTAATTTGTCGAATGATTGGCGGTGAATTTTATATAAAATTAGATATCGATCAGCTCATTTAATAAAGCCGACACCTCTAGAAAGGCGCGATAGTCTAAAAAAAGGTACGAGTTCTCCTGATACAAAGGGTGGATTTTACGAAGGCCACATCAAGCAAGACATTGAAATATTTAGGGTATCAGTATTCAAAATCAAGAATAACTTCAACGACAGATGTCAAAAATCTCAACCTTTCGACTGAAGCCTCTATTGTGGTAAATAAAGAGAGGTTCGGCACGGAAGCGCTTCCTGTGGCCTGACGATCCATCAGCTTGCAGGCAACAAGCCCACGACCTTCTGGTCCAAACTATCTAAATTCCAGATGTAAAAAAGCCCCGTCATTTCTGACGCGGACGGCTAGTTGAGGCTTCTTAAGTGATCGGTGAAGAGACATTCTTAGAACATCAGGCGAACCCACTTGGGTTCTAATCTAGTGATCTACAGATGAAAAAAAGCTCATCATTTCTGATGAGCTTTCTTAAAGGTGGTCGGTGAAGAGGGGTTTGACGCGGCAGGGCTCCCTGCGGACTGGCGATCCACCGAGCTGGCGCACCAGCCCACGGACCTCTTGGCACCAAACTATCTAAATTCTAGACGTAAAAAAGCCCCGTCATTTCTGACGAGGCTTCTTAAGGTGGTCGGTGAAGAGGGATTCGAACCCCCGACCCTCTGGTCCCAAACCAGATGCGCTACCAAGCTGCGCTATTCACCGAGACGTTTTGTTTGATTTCTCAAACTGGGAACTTCAAAGAAGCTACCAAAATTAATGGGGTGGCTAACGAGATTCGAACTCGCGACCACCGGAATCACAATCCAGGGCTCTACCAACTGAGCTATAGCCACCACTAATTTTTTATATAACCGCTTAAAAGCGATTATTGAAATAGTGGTCGGTGAAGAGGGATTCGAACCCCCGACCCTCTGGTCCCAAACCAGATGCGCTACCAAGCTGCGCTATTCACCGACTAATTTTGTATCGACTCTTGGGAATAATGAATCAACACTGGAAGCCGAAGCTACCGATATTTTGTAAAGAAAGAATGGGGTGGCTAACGAGATTCGAACTCGCGACCACCGGAATCACAATCCAGGGCTCTACCAACTGAGCTATAGCCACCATTATTTCTTTTTTGCCAATTTCTCACTTACCGAAGTAAGAGACCGGATGGCGCGCCTGAAAGGATTCGAACCTTCGGCCTTTGGCTCCGGAGGCCAACGCTCTATCCAGCTGAGCTACAGGCGCATGCCCTGTCGGCGGAGTGGAATAATACGTATATCACCTAATGCCGTCTAGTACTTTTTTAACTTTTTTTTCTGTTTGGTCTCTTTTTCGACAGTTAATATGTGATAAACCCCTTATTTGAGTACTACAACCCGCCACAGCTTATAAGTTGTTGTTTATTGCAACAACTTATCGGGATATAATCACCCATTATTTACATTGGTTTAACAGTTGCTCTTTGCTGGTGAAGCCAAAACACCCTCCAACACTATAAATTGGTAAGCACGTACTTACCTTGGGAATGTAAAGTGAGTTTAATGGATATGTCTCGTCGAATTTTAAGCGTTGTCATCGCAGTTTTAACCTTTTCAACTGGCGCAATGGCTTCAGGCCTTAGCGAAGCAAAGCAAGATGCAATTGCTGAACGCATCAAACCAGTTGGTCAAGTTTACCTAGTCGGCAGCGAACCAGTAGTCGCAGAACCAACAGGCCCTCGTGATGGCGCAACAGTTTATGGTACCTTTTGTATCGCTTGTCACGCATCTGGCGTAAGTGGCGCACCTAAAACAGGTGATGCTGGTGATTGGGGACCTCGTATTGCTCAAGGTCGCGATATCCTAGCTAACCACGCAATCAACGGCTTTAATGCAATGCCAGCGAAAGGTTCATGTATGGACTGTTCAGACGACGAAATCAAAGATGCTATCGAGCACATGATTGCTGGTCTGTAATTTACCGATCTGTAATTAAAAATACCCAATTCAAAAAAGGTGACCCTATGGTCACCTTTTTATTTGTCTCTATTTAATGCTTTCAGAACCAAACGCTACTTTTTGTTGAACATCGCACGAATATTAGCAATATGTGCCTGTCCTTTTTCCATTCTTTCTTCAGCGGATTGTGGTTTCTTAACGCTTTCCCACTCCACATCCTCATGCGGCAACTCGTCAAGGAAGCGGCTTTGTGTTGGCTTAATCAATTCACCGTACTGACGACGTTCACGACACTTAGTAAAAGTCAGCTCTTTCTGCGCTCGCGTAATCCCTACATACATAAGGCGACGCTCTTCTTCTACATTACCTTCATCAACACTGGTTTGGTGTGGCAAGATGCCCTCTTCGGCCCCCATCAAGAATACATACGGAAACTCTAGGCCTTTCGAAGCGTGCAATGTCATTAGTTGAACTTGGTCTGCATCGTCATTATCTTCCCCACGCTCCATCATGTCGCGCAAAGTTAAACGTTGAACAACCTCTCGTAGCGTCTTCTCTTCTTTATCATAATTATCACCTTCGAGGTCGGCCACAATCCAGCTATAGAGATCAGACACGTTCTTCATTCGCATTTCAGCGGCTTTCGGGCTTGGAGAGGTTTCGTAGAGCCAATCTTCGTAATTAATGTCACGAACCAAAGAGCGAACCGCCTCAACTGTATTACCACGCTCTGCATTATCCGAGATACGAACAATCCAATCGCTGAAACGACGCAGGTTTTCCAAACCACGGCCCGTCAGCGTTTGCTCTAAGCCCATTTCGAAGCTGGCTTCAAACAGGCTTTTACCGCGCATGTTGGCGTAGCTGCCTAATTTTTCAAGCGTAACTGGGCCGATCTCACGACGTGGTGTGTTTACAATACGCAAGAAGGCATTGTCATCATCAGGGTTCACCAACACACGTAGGTAAGCCATGATGTCTTTAATTTCTGCTCTGGCGAAAAAGGATGTACCGCCTGAGATTTTGTAAGGCACACGGTTCTGCATCAAGGCTTTTTCAATCAAGCGAGATTGGTGGTTACCGCGGTAAAGCACTGCGTAATCTTTGTATTCTGTGCGATTCAAAAATTTGTGGGCGATGATCTCACCGGTAATACGCTCTGCTTCATGCTCTTCATTCTTAGCATTTAATACCTTGAGCTTTTCACCATCTGGGATCTCAGAGAACAGTGACTTCTCATAGACGTGCGGATTGTTGGCGATCAAGATATTCGCTGCTCGCAAAATTCGACTGGTCGAGCGGTAGTTTTGCTCTAATTTGATCAAACGTAGGTTAGGGTAATCCTCACCTAGCAGAACCAAGTTTTGTGGTTTTGCGCCACGCCATGAGTAAATAGATTGGTCATCATCACCTACGACCGTCAAACGACCACGTTCCCCCACCAGTAAACGAACCAACTCATATTGGCTAGTGTTGGTATCCTGATATTCATCGACCAGCAAATAACGAATACGAGACTGCCAGCGTTCACGCACTTCTTGATTGGTTTTCAGTAGCAATACTGGCATCGCAATCAGATCATCAAAATCGAGTGCGTTATAGGCTTTCATCTGTTTCTGATACATCTCAAAACAGAATGCAAACAACTGTTCTTGTTCACCTTGGGCCCTTGCTTTCGCTTGATCTGGCGTCAGCATGTCATTCTTCCAATTTGAGATGGTACTCATCAAAGAACGCAGCAGATCCTTATCACCATCGATCTGTGTTTCAGTTAGTTCTTTAAGTAGAGCTAACTGGTCTTGGTCATCAAATAACGAGAAGCCCGCTTTCAAACCCAGCGCTTTGTATTCTCGGCGAATGATAGTTAAACCCATGGTATGGAACGTTGAAACGATCAGACCTTTAGATTCACCTTTACCCAGAGTTTGACCCACACGCTCTTTCATCTCGCGTGCCGCTTTATTGGTAAAGGTTACCGCTGCAATATTACGAGCCTTGTAGCCACACTCTTGAACCAAGTAAGCAATCTTGTTGGTGATAACACGTGTTTTACCCGATCCAGCGCCCGCTAATACTAAGCAGGGACCAGAAACATACTTCACGGCTTCATCTTGTCTTGGGTTCAGTCTCATTTGATTCTCAATTTGGTCTAGAGGGGCGAATTCAATTGCGCGCCTATAATAATGCTGCAACACCACGAATGCTACGTTCTCTTATACAAGATTTTTACGCGACTTGTGTAAAACTTTGTTGCACATGTGTATGGTTCTTGGGCTATAATGAATGAACGTTCATTCACTGGTGATGGAATAATGACAACTCATGCACCTCAGGATAAACGCCAACAAATACTTTCTGCCGCTGAAAAACTCATTGCGGAGGTCGGCTTTCAAGGCCTTTCAATGCAAAAATTAGCCAAAGAGGCGGGAGTTGCTGCAGGCACTATCTACCGCTACTTCGACGATAAAGATCACTTGATAGATGATGTTCGAGTGCTCGTGACTCAACGAGTAGCAGATGCTGTTCAAGAAGGGGTTGATGATTCGGATCCAATTAAGCAACGCTACCGTACTATGTGGTTGAACATATGGAACTTAGCGGGAACGAACTTAGCCGCGATAAAAAATCGGGTTCAATATGACTCACTGCCCATCACAAATAGCCTAAACTTCAGGGAACTAGAACGTAAAATGTTTGCCCAAGTTGAGCTGCTATTTAATGAGGGTAAAGAGCAAGGACTGTTTAAACCACTTGATAATGAAGTATTAAGCGGCTTGAGCTTAGCGGCTAGTGTATCTCTAGCGCGAAAGCATTCTTTAGGATTTTACCAACTCGACGAGGCAGAACTAGAATCTGCAATAGAAGCCAGTTGGGATGCAATAATTAAACACTAGATCGGAGTTTTGACCATAATGAAAAAGTGGACTTTCTTCATGTTACTCATCGCTGTACTTCTTTTCGGCAGCGTTATTGGGTTCAACATGTTCAAACAACAAAAAATTGCTGAGTATATGGCCAACCGCCCTGAACCAGAGTTTCCAGTAACGGTTACTGAAGTTCAGCCGATCGACTGGGTTCCAGTAATTGAAGCTATCGGCTTCATCGAACCTAACCAAGGTGTCACGCTAGCGAATGAAACCAGCGGTGTTATTGACCAAATCTCTTTTGGTTCTGGTACTGATGTTAAAAATGACCAACTTCTTGTTCGTCTTGATTCTGGCGTAGAAAAGGCAAATCTAAAGAGTTCTGAAGCTCGCCTGCCTGCGGCAAAAGCAAAATACAAACGCTACCAAGGCCTGTATAAGAAAGGTTCTATTTCAAAAGAAGCATACGATGAAGCAGAAGCAAACTACTACTCTCTATCTGCTGATATTGAAAGCCTAAAAGCATCTATCGAACGCCGTGAAATTCGTGCTCCTTTCGATGGCAAAGTGGGTATTCGTAACGTGTACCTAGGTCAATACCTGCAATCAGGTACAGATATCGTTCGTTTAGAAGATACCAGTGTGATGCGCCTACGCTTTACGGTATCTCAAACAGATATCTCTCGTATCAATGTTGGTCAGGCTATCGACATCTTTGTTGATGCTTACCCAGAGAAACCGTTTGAAGGCTCTATCAGTGCCATTGAACCCGCAGTAAGTATCCAAAGTGGTCTTATTCAAGTTCAAGCAGACATTCCAAACAATGATGGCAAGCTTCGTAGCGGCATGTTTGCGCGTGCTAACATCATTCTGCCTAAGCTAGAGAACCAAGTAACGTTGCCTCAAACAGCGATTACTTTCACTCTATATGGTGACAATGTTTACATCCTGACGGAAGAAGACGGCGTTCAACGTGTTGCTCAACATGTTGTAAAAGTAGGTGAGCGTACCGCTGAGATTGCACACATCCTTGAAGGCGTTAAAGCCGGTGATACGATTGTAACTTCTGGCCAAGTACGTCTAAGTAACGGTGCCAAAGTTAAGGTTGTTGAAAGTGATGCAATCACTCCACCATCTGAAACACCTAAGCTGTAACTGGAGGCACAATGCGCTTTACTGATGTTTTTATTAAACGTCCAGTTCTAGCGGTATCCATCAGCTTTTTGATTGCTCTGCTTGGCTTACAAGCAATCTTCAAAATGCAGGTGCGTGAATACCCTGAAATGACGAATACCGTCGTAACCGTAACCACGAGTTACTACGGTGCAAGTGCCGATCTTATCCAAGGCTTTATCACCCAGCCCCTCGAACAAGCTGTGGCTCAAGCGGATAATATCGACTATATGACTTCTTCTTCTGTACTTGGTAGTTCTACGATTACCGTAAACATGAAGTTGAACACCGACCCAAATGCGGCGTTGTCAGACATACTGGCCAAGACAAACTCGGTACGGTCTCAGCTCCCTAAAGAAGCCGAAGATCCAACCGTAACTATGTCGACCGGTTCAACGACCGCGGTACTTTATATTGGTTTTACCAGTGATGAACTCGTATCAAGCCAAATTACCGATTATCTAGAGCGTGTAATCAACCCGCAGCTATTTACGGTAAATGGTGTATCTAAAGTCGACCTATATGGTGGTATGAAATACGCACTGCGCGTATGGCTAGATCCGTCAAAAATGGCAGCTGTTAACCTCACCGCTACTGATGTTATGTCGGTATTGGATGCCAACAACTACCAATCAGCGACAGGTCAAGCTACTGGCGAATTCGTTCTTTATAACGGCAGTGCCGATACGCAAGTATCAAACACTGAAGAGCTAGAGAACTTAGTCGTTAAAAGTGGCGAGGGTGAAATTATTCGCCTGTCTGACATCGCTAAGGTTTCTTTAGAAAAAAGCCACGATATTTACCGAGCGAGTGCAAACGGTAAGGAAGCGGTTGTTGCAGCAATTAACGCGGCACCAAGTGCGAACCCTATCAACATTGCCGCTGATGTCCTTGAGCTTCTACCTCAATTAGAGAAGAACCTTCCAAGTAACATCTCGATGAATATCATGTATGACTCGACTATTGCGATTAATGAATCCATTCAAGAGGTTATTAAAACCATTCTTGAAGCGGCATTAATTGTACTCGTCGTAATTACTTTGTTCTTAGGTTCATTCCGTGCGGTTCTTATCCCGATCGTTACTATCCCACTGTCTCTAATTGGTGTGGCTATGGTAATGCAGGCGATGGGCTTCTCTTGGAACCTAATGACGCTACTGGCAATGGTACTGGCTATCGGCTTAGTAGTTGATGATGCCATCGTTGTATTGGAAAACGTCGACCGGCATATAAAATTAGGGGAGTCTCCTTTCCGAGCTGCCATCATCGGTACTCGTGAAATTGCAGTACCCGTTATCGCAATGACATTAACGCTAGGTGCAGTATATGCTCCTATCGCAATGATGGGTGGTATCACAGGCTCGTTGTTTAAAGAGTTTGCACTAACCCTTGCTGGTGCTGTTTTTGTATCGGGCATTGTGGCGTTAACGTTATCGCCAATGATGTGTTCAAAAATGCTCAAAGCTCACGCCGAGCCAAGCAAGTTTGAGCAGAAAGTACATAGCGTACTAGACGGCATGACCAATCGCTACGAGCGTATGCTTGGCGCGGTAATGCAGCATCGCCCAGTCTTCATTGGCTTCGCTATCATCGTATTTGCAAGTTTGCCACTGTTATTCAAGTTCATCCCTAGTGAGTTAGCGCCTTCAGAAGATAAAGGTGTAATCATGCTTATGGGTACAGCACCTTCGAATGCGAACTTGGACTACATGCAAAACACCATGAATGACGTAAACAGCCTTCTGTCTGATCAGCCAGAAGTAGCGTATGCGCAGGTGTTTACAGGTGTTCCTAATGCAAACCAAGCTTTTGGTATCGCATCAATGGTTCCATGGAGTGAGCGTGAAGCAAGCCAGTCTGAAGTAGCAAACCGTGTTGGTAACTTGGTGAAAGATGTTCCTGGTATGGCCGTAACAGCCTTCCAAATGCCAGAACTTCCAGGTGCAGGTTCAGGCCTTCCTGTTCAGTTTGTTATTACAACACCGAACAGCTTCGAGAGCCTATTCCAAATTACGACAGAGATCTTAGCCGAAGTATCGACAAACCCGCTGTTCGTTTATTCAGATCTTGATTTGAATTACGACTCAGCAACGATGAAGATCCATATCGACAAAGACAAAGCGGGTGCTTACGGCGTGACGATGCAAGACATTGGTATCACTCTAGGTACTATGATGTCTGATGGTTACGTAAACCGTATCGACTTGAATGGTCGTTCTTACGAGGTTATCCCTCAAGTTGAACGTAAATTCCGTTTAAACCCTGAATCGATGAACAACTACTATGTTCGTGGCGCAGATGGTAAAGCAATTCCTCTAGGCAGTTTAATTACGATTGATGTTGTGGCAGAGCCTCGCTCTCTTCCTCACTTCAACCAATTAAACTCAGCAACGATTGGTGCAGTACCTGCTCCTGGCGCAGCCATGGGTGATGCTATCAATTGGTTTGAAGACATTGCAGCAACTAAGCTACCAAGCGGTTACAACCATGACTACATGGGTGAGGCTCGTCAGTACGTAACAGAAGGTAGCGCACTATACGCGACCTTTGGTTTAGCGTTGGCTATCATCTTCTTGGTATTGGCGATTCAGTTTGAATCTCTAAAAGATCCACTGGTTATCATGGTATCTGTACCACTGGCGATTTGTGGTGCCCTAATAGCTCTAGCTTGGGGTGCGGCGACGATGAACATCTACTCGCAAGTTGGTTTGATCACCT
Source organism: Vibrio sp. G-C-1 (assembly GCF_021728015.1). Lineage (NCBI taxonomy): Bacteria > Pseudomonadati > Pseudomonadota > Gammaproteobacteria > Vibrionales > Vibrionaceae > Vibrio > Vibrio sp. G-C-1. Next base: position 31,047 of record NZ_JAKKCR010000025.1, read on the forward strand.
TGGTCGGCCTGATTACCAAGCACGGTATCTTGATCTGTGAGGTAGCGAAAGAAGAACAGCTACACAATCACAAGACTCGTATTGAAGCGGTAATGGAAGCGGCGAAGGTTCGTCTTCGTCCAATCCTGATGACAACGGCTGCGATGATCGCGGGTCTAATCCCACTGATGTACGCAAGTGGTGCGGGTGCGGCTCAGCGTTTCAGTATTGGTATCGTAATCGTTGCAGGTCTAGCGATTGGTACTATCTTCACTCTGTTTGTACTGCCAGTGATTTACAGCTACTTGGCTGAAAAACACAAACCTCTACCTGTATTTGTTGAAGACAAAGACCTAGAAAAGCTAGCTCGCGTCGATGAAGCAAAAGCAGCGCACAGAGAATTAGCTGATAATAAGTAATCACTAAGTCGTAATTACAATAAAAAGGCTACTTCGGTGGCTTTTTTTTGTACGCCATAGGCGACATATCAAGTGTGATTAAATAGAATAGTGATAAATATTCAGGAGTTTTAATTGATATGTTTGATCCAAAAAAACTAGAGCAGATTGCTAAGCAGATCCACGATTCTATGCCTCAACCAGTAAAAGAGCTTGGTTCAGACGTAGATCAAAAAGTTCGTCAGGTTATCCAAGGCCAACTGAACAAGCTAGACGTTGTAAGCCGTGAAGAATTTGATGTTCAAACACAAGTACTACTGCGCACTCGCCAAAAGCTGACTGAAATGGAACAAAAGCTAACGGACTTAGAAGCAAAGATTGCCGACAAGTAAGCGTAAAGCAAGAAAACTGAAAGGGTTGGTGTGAAAGCACCAACCCTTTTGTATTTCTGAAGATCAATCAAGAACTGAAAGTCGACAAAGACTGATCAAACAATGTTCATTTGATTGATTTTTAAGACTTTGTTACTAAAAGCAAAAAGGCTTGGTCAACGGCGACCAAGCCTTTTCATTAGATGTTGTGTTGCTTATTTATAACTCCAACCTGTAAGGAGTTAGTGATACTGCTTCGCTTTTTCTGCAAATTTATCAGTATCTAAGCGACTAATTAACCGCCTACAGCGATGCGCTTCATGTCGCTCATGTAGCTACGTAGCTCTTCACCAATGTACTCTACAGGGTGGTTACGGATAGCTTCGTTTACTTCAATTAGCTTAGCGTTATCAACTTGGTTAGATGTTTCACCTAGACCGCGGCCGATTACGTCAGTTGCTACTGAAGGCATGAACTTCTCACGTAGTAACGGTGTTGCTACGTTAGCGAATAGGTAGTTACCGTACTCAGCAGTATCTGAGATTACAACGTTCATTTCGTAAAGACGCTTACGAGCAACTGTGTTTGCGATTAGTGGAAGCTCATGTAGAGATTCGTAGTAAGCAGACTCATCGATGATACCAGATGCAGTCATAGCTTCGAATGCTAGCTCAACACCGGCACGAACCATAGCAACCATTAAGATACCGTTATCGAAGTACTCTTGCTCTGAGATTTCTACGTCAGAAGTTGGGTAGTTTTCAAATGCAGTTGCACCTGTCTCTTCACGCCAGCCTAGTAGGTTCACGTCATCGTTCGCCCAGTCAGCCATCATAGTGCTAGAGAAGTGACCAGAGATGATGTCATCCATGTGCTTATTGTAAAGTGGACGCATTAGGTCTTTAAGCTCTTCAGAAAGCTCAAACGCTTTAACTTTAGCTGGGTTAGATAGACGGTCCATCATGTGAGTTACGCCACCGAACTTAAGTGCTTCAGTAATCGTTTCCCAACCGTATTGTAGAAGTTTACCTGCGTAGCCAGGTTCGATGCCATCAGCAATCATCTTCTCGTAAGATACGATAGAGCCGGCTTGTAGCATGCCACATAGAATTGTTTGCTCACCCATAAGGTCAGATTTAACTTCAGCTACGAATGAAGACTCTAGGCAACCTGCACGGTGACCACCAGTACCTGCAGCCCAAGCTTTAGCGATATCCCAGCCTTCGCCTTTAGGGTCATTTTCTGGGTGAACAGCGATCAGCGTTGGAACACCGAAGCCACGCTTGTACTCTTCGCGAACTTCAGAACCTGGACACTTAGGTGCAACCATTACTACAGTAAGGTCAGCACGTAATTGCATGCCTTCTTCAACAACGTTAAAGCCGTGAGAGTAACCAAGAGCAGCGCCTTGCTTCATTAGAGGCATTACTGTTTCAACAACGTTTGTATGTTGTTTGTCTGGAGTAAGGTTGATAACTAGATCTGCTTGAGGGATTAGCGTTTCGTAGCTACCCACAACAAAGCCGTTTTCATCAGCGTTTTTGAATGATTGACGCTTTTCATCAATTGCCGCTTGGCGTAGAGCGTAAGATACGTCTAGGCCAGAATCACGCATGTTCAGACCTTGGTTTAGGCCTTGAGCACCACAACCAACAATTACGATTTTCTTACCTTCAAGATATTCAGCTTCTGTCGTGAATTCTTCACGATCCATGAAGCGGCAACGACCTAATTGGTCTAGTTGTTCACGAAGGTTTAATGTATTGAAATAGTTAGCCATTCTAGGGCACTCCTTTAAAAATAAGTCCGTAAGGTCGATATCTCTCTATCGAATGACTTCATACTAAAACAGACACTCCGTTGCTGAAAGTGATATATTCACAATTAGTTATTGCAATAAATGCAACATGGAAACGATCGCAAAACATGAACATAAAATCTCTACAATTATTTATACATTTATGTGATAGCAAGAGTTTCAGCAAAACCGCTGCTGCTATGCACGTCAGTCCTTCAGCACTTAGTCGTCAAGTACAAAAGCTTGAAGAAGAAACGGGGCAAGAATTGCTTATCAGAGATAACCGCAGTGTTGATCTCACTCCAGCAGGAAAGCACCTATTGCCAGTAGCATTAAGCATCGTTGGAGAGTGGCAGCAATACAATCTTCACCTGAAAGGTGGTGAGCAAGAACTTAAAGGTGAGATTCGCATATTTTGCTCGGTAACGGCTAGCTATAGCCACCTACCTGAGCTCATAACTGAATTCAGAGCTATTCATCCGTACATTGAATTTAAGCTCTCTACAGGCGATCCGGCTCAATCTATCGACAAGATTTTAAATGATGAAGCAGATATTGCTATCTCAGCGAAGCCAGACATTCTTCCCTCAAGGTTAGAGTTCGAAACCATCAGCGATATACCACTGTCAGTCATCATCCCATCCGGTGTGAGTAGTTTTAGCCAGCAGCTGCAATCAGAGAAACCAAACTGGAATGAAGTACCTTTTATCATCCCAGAAGCAGGTACTGCACGAGAACGTGCGAACGCATGGTTCAAAAAGATGAAGATAAAACCCAATATTTACGCTCAGGTATCTGGTCATGAAGCGATCGTCAGTATGGTTGCCCTTGGTTGTGGGGTTGGTATTGCGCCAGACGTTGTAATCAACAACAGTCCTGTGAGAGATAAAGTCGACCGCTTAAAAATAGAGCCAATCAAGCCGTTTGAATTGGGAGTGTGCTGTAAGCGATCGCAGTTAGAAAATCCGTTAATTAGAGCATTTTGGCAGGTAGCTGAAGGTAAATACCTTCAAGACTAGTTATCTATAAGTGATAACAAGCAAGTGTGGAGTCACAGATAAAGAGCACCTTAGTGCTCTTTTTTGTTTTTCTAAACGACAAATATGAAAAAAGCCCGCTGATTTCTCAGCGGGCTTTTCAATGGTGGTGGAGGGATAGGGATTTGAACCCTAGAACCGCTATTAACGGTTGCCGGTTTTCAAGACCGGTGCTTTCGACCACTCAGCCATCCCTCCAACAAATTGTCATCAATAGATTAGTACACTA